>NZ_AUEY01000010.1 GCF_000426225.1 Desulforegula conservatrix Mb1Pa | reverse complement strand
GAATAAACTGCACAGACGGCTCAGGCAGCTGGGGTATAGCGGCGAATTCCAGAGCATCAAAATGACATCATGGCGGAACTCGGCATGTCAGCTCAGCCACTGGGCAATGCCCAACAAATGGTTTGAAGAAATCGGACTGTTCGCGATGAATGAAATTCAAACGGGAGTGCTTCCTCTTTTTACAACGAGATAAGGATGAACAAGAGCCGTGTACGAGGCCCGTACGCACGGTTCTGTGAGAGGGATGAAGCAGACTTGATCAGCTGCTTCACCCTACTCGATTATTAGGCTCTTTTCTCGTTAAATTTTTAAATATGAAGATCAAACCATTTTTAAGTTAAATTTCTTTGGGTAAATTTTTATAAAAAGATCTCCAAACACCTCAGAAATTTTATGCTTTTACTATAATAACAGTCTATTATCATCGATATAGCCATAATATCTATATTACTGAAAAGTTTTTGCGTAGCTTTTTTCAAAAAACGTCCAGCCGAAGGCCGAAGTTTTTGAATGTTTTTTGTATAGAGCCATAAATCAGCAATTAAAGAAGTCTGATTTCAGGCAAATCACGCACCAATCTCTGCTCGCACAACACCTGCAATATCATTGCAAATCTTTTCAGTCTCTTTCTGGCATTCGCCTTCAACCATTACCCTGCACATTGGCTGAGTTCCAGAATATCTGACGAGCACCCTGCCCTTTCCCTCAAGCTTTTTTTCAGCATCCATAATAGAGGAGTGAATAGCAGGAACCTTATCAAGATCTGGTTTTTCCCTGACATCGATATTGATAAGAATCTGGGGAAAAATAGACATGATTCCGGACAATTCGGAAAGAGGCTTGCCAGAAGCTTTGAGTGCCTCAAGCAGCTTAATGGCTGAATATATTCCGTCTCCGGTAGTGTGGTTATCCAGGAAAATCATATGACCCGAATCCTCGCCACCAATCATGGAACCGGTTTCAATCATGCGGAAAAGAACATTCCTGTCGCCTACATCCGTAATTTCATGTTGCAGCCCCATCTTTTCAAGTGCAATTTTAAGGCCTATATTGCTCATTACAGTCGTAACCACAGTATCACCGGCTTTTTTATGACCTGTTTCAATCGCCCTCGCAGAACAGATGGCAATAATCTGATCCCCTGTTATTTCATTGCCCTTTTCATCAACAGCAATAAGCCTATCAGCGTCACCATCAAACGCAAGACCTGCATTAGCCTTATGTTCAATCACAAGCTTCTTTAGATGATCAACATGCTCAGATCCGCAGCCATTATTGATATTGAGCCCGTCAGGCTTGTTGAATATTGTAATTATTTCAGCCCCGAGACTTTCCAGAACCTTTGGAGCAACGAAAGAAGAGGCTCCATTCGCACAGTCAATAATGATTTTCAGGCCTTCAAGATTAAATGAATCACCTATTGATGACTTTAAAAACTCTCTGTAATCATCCATCAGGATTCCATGATAGATACGATTCCCGGTTCTGTAGACGTCCTCGCATTTCTTGTCAGTTTCCGGATCGAGTATTGTTTCTGCAAGTTTTTTTTCTGTTTCCAGGCTGAGTTTTAAACCTTTTGCATCAAAAAATTTGACCCCATTGTCATGAAAAGGATTATGCGACGCGGAAATAACTATTCCGGCATCAGCTTCAAAAAATTTAGTGAGATACGCGACAGCTGGTGTTGGAGCCACATCCAGCCAGAATACGGTTCCACCCATTGCCATGATACCTGATGAAATGGCCATTTCCATCATCTCGCCTGATATTCTGGTATCCCTTCCAATCACAATCCTGGCAGGCTGTCCGCTCTTTGCAAAAAAAAGAGCTGCAGCCTTTCCAATTTTAACACCCATATCCGGGGTTATCGGCCAAGAATTAGCTCTGCCCCTTATTCCGTCTGTTCCAAAGAGTTTAGACATTATTTTTCTCCGGTTTTTTGTATGCCACCCTGTATATCAAGCCCAGTTAAAGGCATTTTATCAAAAGCACATTTACATATTTTTTTAACATAATTCCACAGCCAAACTGAGCCAGCTACTTTGGAATCAGCATCAAGTCCTCCAATGACATCGATATAGTTTCCGCCTTTTTCAGAGTTCGATTTCAAAATGCTTTTCACTAAAAAGCCCATTTCATGGCAACTGAAATCATCTGCCGAAAAATCAGAAAACACAGAAAGAATATCATCTTTGGCTCTAAACAATTCTTTTTTCTGACTTAAGAGTTCAGAAGAGGCATTCTCTCCAGAATAGCTTAGATATATTTCCATTGATTCCGGCATTTTCATGCAGAACTCGTTAAATCTTTTTTTTCTTTCTTTAATGGCTGTGTCAATGGTTTTCAAGGCAGCTGAATGTACTGCTTCGGGGTAGTCAGCGTCTGAAATGAAAAGCGTTCTGACATTTCTATACCAGAGTGATAACGCCATAAGATTTGCTATATAAAATATATTATTAAAAACTGTGCGCTTAACCTGACTGTAAAAACCGGCTTTTCTCTGAATATTTAAACTTCTGCCATGAACTTCTGAAATTAATCTGCCTTCATGGACAACATCTTTTCTGCAAATACTTCCAGCAGAAATTACTGTGCCAAAGGCTATCCTGCAAGGCCCGACCATGCCACCCTGCCCACCAAGAAAAATTGGATCTTTATCAAGCATTACACCATCAGGAACATTGCCCATTATTGAAGGTGTAGCCTTATCCTGATTCGGAGTATAATTAAAATGAATGTAAGAACTTCCTACCTCACTGTGATTCTTTCTGCTTGTTCCGCCGCTCATAAGACAGTCACAAAAATTTATAAGGCTACCAAGGGTAACATACGGGAACAGAATCGTCTGTTTCAACCCCACCGTATGGGCAGTTCCTGAAAGCTCCTCAAACAGGCATCCTTCCCTGATATGTGCATTGGCTCCGACTGATGCATCTGACAGAAAAACCGCGTCCCTTGAGTAACCCGAAGCAAAAATCACTTTCCTGGCTGCTGCGACATTTTCCAGTGTCATGGGGCCTTCTGAACCGACAACTGTACCTTCACCTATAAAAAGGCCGGGGCCTTTGAGCATACATCCGGGATTAATTACCACCCCACTGCCGGATATCCTGTCGATATCAACATCATCTGACACAACCACACTGTATGGAGAAGGTATTTTTACGCCTTTTTCCAAAAGCCTGACAATCTTGGGATCAATATGCATATTTTCTCCAGGAGTCATGTAATCATGAAACTCCGCATTTATTATGAATAAAAATTATGATGGTCTTGCAAAAAGCCAGAAAAAGGATTCAGGGTCATTCCGGCGAAGGCCGGAATGTCTGAAATCTGACTTTTTGCGACCTTGTCAATTATGAAACAAATAAAGCTTAAAATGCCATTTTGAAAGCATTTTCAATCATTTTTCTTGCGGTATCTGTCATCTCCTGATACATGGAAACCTTCCATGCAGAGGCTATTTAAGTCAGCTCATGATTATATTTCAAGATTTTTCATCAAAAATTAACAAGCTAAAATTGAATTCAGTCTTATAAAATGGGTTATAATATATATTCCAGTCCTGTCACAGATGCCAAAGCCTGGCTTTCACTCGAGAACAAAAAACCCCAGATCTGTCAGGAATCCGGCCATCTGAAGAATTTGACCACAGAAAAAGACAGAATCACCGGATTCTCAATCAGTACTCCCGGTTTATTCTATGATTTCTCGCGTCAAAGAATCAATAAATCCATAATGGACTCACTTATCGATCTCGCAAAGGAAAGAGAGGTCAGGCCTTTTTTCAAAAAAATGTCTAACGGTGAGATCGTAAATACCACGGAAAACCTCCCGGCCGAACATATTGCAATCAGGGCCAACTTCTGTGATTTACCAAATACTGATGAAGCCAGACTATCCTCGAAAGCACGCGGCGATTTATTAAAAGCCATATCTTTTTCAAAAGAAATACGAAATGGTAGCCGAAAAAGTTCCACAGGTGAAATTTTTACGGATGTTGTTGTGATCGGAATAGGCGGGTCGCATTTAGGAACCGCTTTTGTGGCTTCGGCTCTGAAAGATTTTTCTGACAGGGAAATAAGGCTCCACTTTCTGTCAAATGTCGATTACTCAGGATTTGCTGATATTACAGAGATTATTCATCCTTCAACGACTTTATGGATAGTCATATCCAAAAGCTTCACAACGTCTGAGGTCGCATGCAACGCCTGGATCGCCTGGAATTACATGGCGGAATCGGTTCCTGATCCTTCCATGCATTTTGTCGCAATTAGCGCATCTGAAAAAGCTGCTCAGTCGACTTCACCCAAATTCAGTTGTGTTTTCTCAATGC
Source organism: Desulforegula conservatrix Mb1Pa (assembly GCF_000426225.1). Classification (NCBI taxonomy): domain Bacteria; kingdom Pseudomonadati; phylum Thermodesulfobacteriota; class Desulfobacteria; order Desulfobacterales; family Desulforegulaceae; genus Desulforegula; species Desulforegula conservatrix. The sequence goes on along the minus strand of NZ_AUEY01000010.1, from coordinate 79,097 downwards.
CTGAAGGTGTTGGCGGAAGATACAGCGTAACATCAACAGCAGGCATACTCCCCCTTTCAATATACATCGGATTTGAAAACGTATCAAAATTGCTCAAGGGCGCCCATGAAATGGATATCCATGCGTCCGAGAGTCCTGAAGAAAAAAATATGCCTCTCATAGCTGCACTCATAGGACTGTGGAATAACTGTTTCCTTAAATATCCGGCCCAGGGGATAATCCCATACTCAAACAGGCTTTCACTTCTTCATTCCCATATTCAGCAACTCTATATGGAAAGCTGCGGAAAATCTGTTACAGGAAACGGCAAAAATCTCGATATCCCGTCAGGAGTAATTATCATAGGCGATACGGGAACAAACGCACAACACTCGTTTTTTCAGCTTATGCACCAGGGCCGACCTTTTCCTGTTGAATTTATTGGGATTGCAAAACCATTACATGAGCAGAAAATAAAAGGGTTGTTCGGGATTCCAAATCATCATGAACTATGGATCAATATGATCGCCCAAGCTGAGGCTCTTGCCTGCGGACGTGAATCTGACGACCCTGCCAAAAGATGCCCGGGCAACAGGCCTTCGTCAATTATAGTTCTTGACAGCATAACTCCTGAAGACATTGGCAAACTGCTGTCATTTTATGAAGCAAAAACCGTTTATGAGGCTTTTCTTTCCGGCTACAATCCCTTTGATCAATTCGGAGTTGAGACAGGAAAAATAATTGCCTCGGGACTAAGACAAAAAATTGTTTCAAATGATAAGTGCAGGGATGAGGTGAGGGGTATAACTGCCTTTTATCTTGATAAAATAGTGTCTAATTAATTGAACTTTTTTAATTATTTTCATTTTAGCAAAAAGAAAACAAAGTAATTTTCGTCTCGCTAAATTGAATGCAATTTTAAATATGACAAGGTCTAAAAAGGGAATTGGCGTCATGCCGGACTTGATACGGCATCTGCGTATTTTTAGATACTTCTGGATTCCGGCCTGCGCCGGAATGAAGGGAACCGGACTTTTTGCGACTTTGTCAAAAAAATATGTTTTTTGTTTGATGCTGACAATCAGGAATCGCACAATCGAGCATTCATTTGAAACGCCAAAACTCATGAGGTAATTATGGCTGATAATAATATTGTAATTGGAGTCATAGGACTTGGATACGTTGGTATTCCACTTGCTGTAGAGTTTGGGAAAAAATTCAGAACCATCGGGTTTGATCTGAAAAAAGAGCTCGTAGAAAGCTATAGAAATCATCACGACCCAATGGGAGAGGTGTCTTCCGAACAGCTGAAATCGTCTGTTTACTCTGAATACACATATGATCCTTCAGAATTATCAAAAGCCGATTTTTTAATAGTTGCGGTGCCTACACCTGTAAATGAAGCTCACCAGCCGGATCTTCTCCCTCTTATTTCGGCTTCCGAGACAATTGGGAAAAACATCAAAAAGGGCGCTATTGTCATATTTGAATCGACTGTTTATCCAGGTGCCACTGAAGAAGAATGTGTCCCTGTAATTGAAAAGTTTTCAGGACTTAAATGGAAAAAAGATTTTTTTGTCAGTTACTCCCCTGAAAGGATCAATCCAGGAGACAAAGAAAGAACTCTGACAACAATAGTCAAGGTTATTTCCGGCGACACTCCTGAAACTCTTGAGAAAGTCAAAAAGCTGTACGAATCAATAATCACGGCAGGCGTTTTCCCGACAAAAACCATAAAAGAAGCCGAAGCGGCAAAAGTTATTGAAAACACACAGCGCGATCTTAATATAGCTCTTATCAATGAACTTGCCGTGATTTTTGACAAATTAGGGATTGACACCATAAACGTTCTTGAAGCTGCTGGATCTAAATGGAATTTCCTTCCTTTCAGACCAGGTCTTGTCGGCGGCCACTGTATTGGAGTTGATCCCTATTACCTGACATACAAAGCCGAAACAGTGGGTTATCATCCCCAGGTTATTTTAGCTGGCAGAAGAATAAATGACAGCATGGGTAAATTCATCGCTGAAAAAACAGTAAAGAGAATGATCGCCCAGGGAATCAACATAAAAAATGCCAGAGTTACGGTAATGGGGCTTACATTCAAGGAAGACTGCCCAGATCTTAGAAACTCGAAGGTAGTCGATATAATTAATGAACTTGAGTCCTACGGCATAAAAGTTCAGGTTCATGATCCGATATCAGATCAAGTTGAAGCTGAGCATTATTATGGAGTGAAGCTCACTGCCTGGGAAAATCTTGAAAAAGCAGATGCAATGGTTTTTGCAGTGGCTCACAGACCATACAAAGAAATGCAAACAGAAACGATGAAGGAAAAGGTGGCTGAAAACGGAGTCATCATTGATGTTAAGTCCATTTTTAATCAGGAAAAGATAGAAAGAGCCGGACTCGATTTCTGGAGGTTATAAACTTTAGCCGAGAACTTTTGAACATACTTATCAATGTCACAGCTTGAACATTTGAAATGAGTCAGGCGGTTTAAATGGCAGGCCTGTTGCTGCATTATTTCTGGAAAACCCTTTTGAAAAAGGGTTTTCCAGACCTTTCCCAAAACCCTTATGTTTTTTTATTACGAGTTGAGAACATATGTTTTTTACACAAAAGAAACCTTAACCGAAAAGTTTTTGCTAAGCTTTTTTTAAAAAGCGGTCTTTGAACTTTCATCTAACAGAAGAGTTCAATTTATGACGATGTGAAGTATATCCGATAAATTTGTCTTATCGGATAGATACAACCCACCTAAAATCAGATCAGCCCTTTATTCTCTGACAAATCAGCTCTATGGATTTTTCGGCGGCCATTCCGAAAAGTTCGTCCATGTCAAGAACCTGAAGAATGCTGTTATCCCAGACAAATCCTTTTTCCTGGACAAGGTTTCTTATCCTGTCAAGCTTGCCGCCGAGGGCCTTGATTTTTGTGTGAAGTGAAACCGCATCCTTTTCTTTTAAGGATATGTTGAGGGAGAGCAGGTGGTCTATTGCACCGGATGTTCCGGCAGTCCCCGAAAGAACGGGAATAACAAGTATTCTGCGTCCATCCTTAAGACCCCGTCCTATAAATATATTGCCTTCCTTGACAATGATGTATTTTGTGCCTTTAAGCTTGGAATCTTTTTCAGTCCTTGATGTTTCTCCTGCAAGAACACCTGTCTTTTTGAGAGGAATGATTTTTGTATTTTCTGTTGGCTCGCCGAAAATATTAAGCTCAGTGATACCGTAAAGAAGGGACCCTTTGACCTCTGAAATAATTTCCTGAAGATTCTTAAGAACAATAATATTTTTGTTAGCTATCTGGGATATATTGAAACCGAACTCCTTGATCTGGTCAAATATGACACCTTCAATCTTTTCACTTATTCTGCTGGTTCCTACAGTGACGGTCTTGGCCTGATGCTTTATAGCATCTACCGGTCTCGCCATGTCGTTTATGGCCTCTCCGAGTTTTTCAAAAAGAAGATTGACCATATTGGATGCAGTTCCCCTTACCCCGAAATCCATGTCAAAATCAGCCCCTGGAAGTCTGCCTGCAAGGTACTTCAAGAGAAGGGTTATGTCCATTGACAGGGTTGTGCTAAACAGGGCCGAATATTTGCCTGATTTTTTAACATCCATGAATTCACGGTAGAATTCAGCAATCTTATTCCTGAATCTGTCATCAAGAACAGTTTCGTATATGGAAAGCCCCTGTTTTGTGCATTCATCAAGAACAACTTGCAGTAATGATCTCTGGCGGTAAAGGAATCTTGAACCGTCATTTATGGAAAGTGCGGCATAATACCCCCATATATGTCCGGCAAGGGTATTAAGAACAGGTGACAGATGCTCTGAAACATGGGGAACCCTGAAAACATCCCTGGCGTAATTATCAAACCTGTGCTCTCCTTCATCCGTTATTACAATTGGAATGGCTTTGTGAGCATTGAATATGGCTACATCCTTGATAATGTCGCCAAGAACACTTTGCCTCGTTCCTGCGGCGCAGACAATGATTAACGGCTCTGAAGAAAGATCTATATGCTTTTTGTCTTCGACATAATCCGAAGAAATTGTCTTGTAGCAAAGCTCGCTGAGCTTGATTCTTATCTCATCCGATGCAGCCTTGTTTGGACCGCTACCCACGGCAGCCCAATACGTCTTTGTGGTAGCATATGACTTTGCTGAAGCCTCAAGCTCAGGCCTCATGGATAAAACTTTTCGCATATGATCAGGTAGCTCAAGAAGAGATCTGATTTCAGTCGATATAAAATCATCATCCCTCTTTCCTGTGATCTGGGCAAGGTAAAGACTGATCAAGGCGCCTGCAACTATCTGGGAATAGAAGGCCTTGGTAGATGCGACCGACATTTCTATATCCCTTCCGCTGCTGGTATACATGACGCCATCCACCTTGAAGGTCAGGTCAGAATCCCTGCGGTTGACAATGGCCAGGGTCTTTGCGCCCCTTTCTTTTGCCATGTCAACGCTCCTGTTGGTGTCTGTGGTAGTACCTGACTGACTTATGGCAATGACGAGAGCGTCTGCCATGCTATCGGAAGTATCGTTTTCCTCAAATATGAAACCGCTCAGCTCTGATGATTTAAGAGCCGATATCTGGATATCCGGCGAACGCAGGTAATGTTTGAGTATTCCGGAATTTGTAAGTCCAGCGACTCCGGCCGTACCCTGGCCAATGAAAAAAATTCTTTTGATTTCACCTGATTTAAGCGCATTTACAATTTTCTGGGGAACAACTTTTTCACCAAGATTGACCTTTAAGCATTCTGACCCGTCAGGATTAGTAACCGATTTCCATTTCCCCTGGAGAGTTCTGGATACTGAAAGGGGTGATTCGGAAATTTCCTTGAGAAAAAAATGATCGAAATCCTGCCTGTCAATATCCCTTGATGTTATCTCGGAACTTTTTAAACCAGCCTTTTCAAAATCATATGAAGTACCATCATAATACATTGCTTTAACTGAGGACAGGTTTGGTTCTCCGTATTGGTCAATAATAACTATCTGACCTCGGGGATTTCCCTTTTCTCCGTTTAAACCTGAGTCCCCATCAAGTTTGATGAAGTTCTGGGTATCTTCTATGAACCCGTATATTTCAGATGTTGCCATTGCGTGATCATCTGAAAAACCGACAAAAACAGCCTGGCCACTCCCTCTCTGGCCAAGGAAAAGCTTTCCTGGAGCAATATCCGTATGCATTGTAATGGCATGGGAGCCATCAAAATCATTCAAGGCAAGTCTGAATGATTCCTCAATATCAAATCCCCTGCTCAAATAACGCTCAATCTGTAAGGCAATTATTTTGGTATCTGTGGTTATTTCACTTTGAATTGCACCGAACTGATTTTCAAAATCCTCTTTTAGCTCATGGTAATTATCTATATCCCCGTTCAGGCAGACATGAATAATTCCGTGGGATTTGAATGAATTTTCAGGAGGTGTCTGATTATCAACCGGATGGCAGTTCGGTTCTGTGATTGCCCCAACCGATGCCCATCTTGTATGTGCTAAAATGCTCATTTTCTCAGGATGAAAACAAAGAGCAGCCTGAAGCACCGGATCATTTTTTATCTGGGTTCTGAGGAATTTTACGTTATCTCCAAGCCGTCCAATTTCAGCAGCTATCTTATATGTAAAAACCAAGGTATTGAGCGTGGATCCGTCTTCCTGCTTCCTCACTGAAGAAGAAATACAGTTATTAAGGAGCACGCTCTGGTTGCATCTGCCCATGAACCTGTCATAAAGAGCCTGCTGCTGAAGCTGGATCTCTATCTCTCTGGCAACCTCTGATTTGTAATGAAGCATTATTGATATGCCAGCGGAATCCCTGCCCCTTACCTCGAGGGTACCTATACTATTTAAAACTGAACTTATTTTTCTGAATATTATGATGCTTTCAGGTGAAGGCTCGATATCACCCTGGGCAATCAGCTTTTTAATCTTATCTATGTTTTCAAGCAGCTCAATCTTAAGGGTCCAGGCAATGTCCTTGATAAGCTCAATTCTTGAAGAAGCAAGCTCAACCTTGTCTGTTTCAAGGCCACCCATAATTCTTCCAAGAATTATTGATTCAGCCTCAATTATTTCCTCGAATGAGTCAGCAATTGAAGAAATATTTCCGCAGATTTCTCCTGATCTGAATATGCGGGAGAAAACAGCGTCTGACTTGAAACCAGACACTGCTTTCTTCAATTCACTTAAAACGGACTCTCCGCCCAAATACCAGTCGCAGATCGAATCAATGCTTTTCCCGTTTTCAAGCCCGGCTTTTTTTACGCTCTCATGGAGTGTCGCAAGCAACCCAAGATCAGGAGTTTCAGGGTTTATTTCCTTTTTATAAACAATTATGGATGCGAGACCACAGTTAAGAGTATCGACATCAACAGGAAATAAAACGACAGAACCTGCAGGAACCTTATAAAGCGGTTTTGCAAAAAAAACTTTGGACTTAAACATGGTTTTCATTGAGTTAACGATACGCATGGTACTCAAGCTGGAGTGCCTTGTCATTATACCTACATCCTTTTGTAAAGATCTCTTAATTTTTCTCGCGTAATAATGGACTTCCAGTCCTTTCCACAGGCGTTTTCCCAAAGAGGGGCCATGCCTATGGAAACGGTTATCATGGTTTCCATCTGTTCATCGGTAAGTTTTGAGGTGATTCCTCTTGGAAGCGAAATGTTGTGTTTTTTCATCATTTCCCTGAATTCCTTTACGCCATCAGGATAGAATTCGTCAAGATAATCAAATACAATACAGTTACCGATTCCATGATGAACCTTAAGAACAAAGGATAGGCCGTATGACATTGCGTGGGCAACGCCGACCTGTGAATACGCGATGCTCATTCCGCCGAACCAGGAAGCCATCATGAGCTTGTCATCTTTTTCAGGATCATCTGTCAGATATACTTCACGGCAAAGATCAATGGACTTTTCGCCATAAGCCTTGCTGAAAGCATTGAGGAAAGTACCCTCAAGTGACTCTACGCAATGGATATAGCAGTCCATGCCGGTATAGAACCACTGATCTGTCGGAACATCTTTTATAAGCTCAGGATCAAGCACAACCTGATCGAAGACAGTGTAATCAGAATTAAGGCCAAGTTTCTTTTCAGGGCCTATAAGAACAGTTGTTCTTGAAACCTCAGCGCCTGTTCCTGAAAGTGTCGGAATTCCTACATGATAGATTGCCGAATTCTTAATGAGATCCCAGCCCTGATATTCATGGGCTTTGCCTGAGTTAGTAAGCATTAGGGAAACAGCCTTGGCAAGGTCCATGCTGGCTCCTCCACCTATCCCAATGACCCCTGAAGGAATCTTGCCGGGAATATGCTTTCTTGCAATATCTGTAAGCTCATCAACGTATTTTGTTGATGGTTCATTGGTGACATCAACAAAAATCATGAGATCATTTTTTTTAACAGGTACACGGGACTTGAACGGATGATTTGCAAAGCAGTGATCCACAAGGAACACCATAAAAGAATCTTCTCTTTTTGGTTCAAGTATGGCATCAAGCTGATTAAAACTGCCTCTGCCGAAAACTATCTGTGGAACTGTCTTGAAATTACGAAACATGCTCACCTCTTTCCCGGCGCCATTGCCGGAGATTCAGGATATGAGTTTATGCAAACTGCGGTTGAAACCTTTTCAGACACAGTTTTATGCTTTGATAAAAAGGACTTGCCGTAAAAGCATTATATTATGATACTGGCTGCTATCTTTCAAATGCTCTGATTTCATAAACAATTTAATCATGTGAGACATTCTGATTAATGTCGGATTGAGGACAAAGAACGTCCTAATCCGACCTACGAATGAGCCTTATTTTACTTACCGAAAACATTCAAAATCTTTGAGATTCTCGAATCAATCTCTTCCTTTGTCCACCCAAGCTTTATCTGAAGGCAGATAGTTCGTGATATAATAGAGTCAGAAACAGGCAGACTAAGAGTTTTGTAATCCTTTACATTCTCCATGTCAGCCTGGGGCATTTTACCTCCACCAGAAAGTGTTCTGATATGATCCCATTTTTTAATATAGTGCCAGTTGTTATCATACCAGTAAAAGCATCCGTCCACTCCTGCGCTGGCAAGAGCCTGGGATATTTCCCTCGCCCTTGCTTCTGTTGGGAGAAAAAAAGCAAGAAATGTTGCAGAATCTCCTTCAGGGTCAGGTATGTTTCTGAAAGTTACTTCTGATATTGTTGAGAGAGCATTCTTGATTGCCTTTTTATTCTTTCTCTGAACATCAAGAATCGTATCAAGCTTTCTTAGCTGTGCAACGCCGACAGCAGCGTTAAGCTCACTGATTCTGTAGTTTGTTCCAACAAGAATATGATCTTCCTTGCCGCGATCGCTGCCTATGTGGTCATGTCCATGATCTGCAAAGGCATGTGCCCTAAAATAAAGATCATCATCATCAGTTATTGCTGCTCCGCCCTCTCCGCAGGTTATTGTTTTTACATAATCAAAGGAAAAGCAGCCCATTTTTCCGAAACTGCCAAGGCTCTTTCCTTTGAATGTTCCCCCCACTGCCTGGCAAGCGTCTTCAATGAGTATTATTCCATTTTTGTCGCAGATTGATTTAAGCTCGTCGATCCTTGCCATTGCACCGCACATATGAACAGGAACCACAGCCTTTGTTTTTGAAGTGATCGTTTTTTCAACAGCTGCCGGGGCAAGACACAAAGTGTCGTCGATGTCTGCAAAAACAGGGATTGCGCCTGCAAAAAGAATGGCTTCGATTGTAGCTACAAACGTAAATGGAGGAACAATGACCTCGTCACCCGCGCCTATCCCGCAGGCAGCGAGGGCAACACACAGGGCAGATGTTCCGCTTGAGCAAAGATGAGCGTGTTTAACTCCAAGACGGGTACAGAGGTTTTCTTCAAATTCCTTTGCCTTCCATATTCCCTTTCTTGGGCCATCAAAATTATATCTCATTAGAACGCCTGTATCCAGAACGTCCAAGACTTCTTTTCTTTCTTCATCTCCAAAAATTTCAAAACCCGGCATCTGTGATCTCCTTATGGCTTTTGGGTTCCGTCCTTGCCTTGAATCAGGCTTCTTTCACCTTAGGTATTCCCTGGCTGGAAATAACGCCTGAAAATCATTCTTGCGTATCTGCTTGCTTTTGTCCCTATGAATTTTTCATGCCCAACAACAATTGCCACTGCAACTTTTTTACCTTCATCGCTTTTTGCAAATCCGACAAACCAGTCAAACCGAACCTCATGGGTAGGATTGTCGATTGAACCTGTTTTGCCGCCCATATCAAGGGACTTAAGCACAACGTCATTCTCGGAACCGGCAAAAGATTTTTTGCCTGTTCCCTTGGATACTGTCGATTCCATAAGCTGTTTCAGGGTATTGGCCGTTTCAGGGCTGATAACCTGTTCGCCAAGTTTTGGACTTGCCTGATAAATCAGCTCTCCTTTTTCATTTGAAATCTGTTCAACAAGATATGGCTCAGGCAATCGACCTTCATTAATAACGGCTGACGCAATCATGGCACCGTGTATCGGTGATATTTTTGTATCCCTGTTATATCCTGAAGCAATCTCGGCCTGATGGAATTTATCGCCTGATATTTCAAGAAAACTTTGTTGCAAAGGCAACTCAAAATCAAATTTCTTGTTAAATCCAAGTGAATTGCCATATGAGGCGAGCACTTCTTTACTAAGGTATTGACTGCCTATTTTCCCAAAAACCGGATTAATTGATTGTGCAAATGAATCGTTCAAAGTAATTTTGGTAGCATATCTGTCCCTTGAATCATTAACCTGGGACTTATACAAGGTATATTTGTTGCCATGAAACAGCATCTGTGTGCCTGGAGTGAACCCCTTTGACTCGACTGCGGCAGCAGCTGTTATAATTTTGAAAACACTTGCAGCTGGATACAGATTGCCGGGGCAGATTCCCTTGCTTTCGGCATCACCGTCAAAACCGCCCATGCCAAGTATTTTACCGGTTGATGGATCCATTGCAACAATTCCGAAATACCTTGGCTTCCCCTGCCTTAAATTCTTTACGCTATCAATGGATTCGGTAAGAAAAGTCTGTAAATTATTATTAATAGTGGTCTTGACAGTTATTTTTGAAGGGCCATGCTGGACTTCAAAATTAGGAGTCTGAAAAGATGAGAAACCTGGCTGTCCAAGAAATTTATACAGATCCTTTTTCTCATAGCTGCCACTCAAAGGCTTAATGAGCGGAGCCTGAGAAGCATCTGCTGTTTCTTCAGTTTTTTTATCAGAATCAGTTATTGATTTCTCTGGCTGAGATGCATCAGTTTTAACCTCAGCCTTGGAAGCCTGGGCCTCTGAAGGAATAGCACCTGAAGAAACCGCCGGTTTTGCGGTAGTTTCTATTTTTTTGACTTCTGCAACTTCAGGCGGTTTTTCTTTTTTAGTATGAAACTTGGCAAAAAGATTAATAACTCCGCTGACAGCCGCATATACAACAATACAGAAAGCAGGAATAAGAATCACTGTTCTGAGAATCTTTTTCCTGGTCTGTGCAGATTTCTGCTGCTTTTTATAATAAGTCTGCCTGGATCTCCATCCGGCATTCGCAAGATTTTTACGCAATTTACACCTGCCGCTTTAAGGTTTTTGATGCCCTTGGCGCTGCCCTGGGAACAGATTAACTACTTTACCTGAGCCCCTGGCTTTACAGGTCGGTCAAGAGTGATTACCGATGATCCATCATTGGAAATACTTGCCAGCATCATGCCCTGGGATGTTATTCCCATGAGCTTGGCAGGTTTCAAATTTGCGACGATTATAACCTGTTTTCCAATCAGTTCTTCAGGTGTATAGGCCTGGGAAACGCCAGCCACAATGGTTCTTTTTTCACCCATATCTATTTCGAGCTTCAAAAGCTTCTGGGCTTTTGGTACAGGCTCTGCGCTCAGAACCGTGGCAACCCTGAAATCAACCTTCATGAAATCATCAATCGTGATATCCGGCTTCAAAGGCGGATCAAGCTTAACAGGCATATCAACAGGCTCTTCTTCCTTGACTTCTTTCTCTATTCTAGGAAACAGCCTGATGGACTTCATTATTTTCTGCCCAGGCTCAAGCACTCCCCACTTTTTCAAATTTTCAAGATGGAAATAATTCTCTTCTGAACCAAGTCCAAGATGGTCGTTCAATATGGCTGAACAAGAAGGCATTACTGGATAAATAAGGCCTGCTGTAATTCTGAGACCTTCGAGGAGATTGTATATGACCTTTTTAAGCGCTCCTTTTGTGGAATCATGCTTTGCAAGATCCCAGGGTGCAGAGGCATCGACATATTTATTCATATGACTGATGAATTCCCAGGCTGACGCAAGACCTTTATGAAAAGCAAATTTTTCCATTGACTCTTCATACTCAGCTACTGCTTTTTCAGCAGACACTCTGAGATTGAAATCACTTTTCGGATTAAGATCCTCATCCCTGCCGTCAGGAACTATGCCGTCAAAATACTTGTGGCACATTGTAACCACTCGGCTAACAAGGTTACCGAGATCATTGGCAAGATCCGAATTGATGCGGTTTATCATCGCGTCTTCTGAGAAGCTGGAATCGAGACCAAAGGACATCTCCCGCATGAGGAAAAACCTGAACGCATCTACTCCGTAGACATCCTTCATATGCATGGGATCAATGACATTGCCCAGACTCTTTGACATCTTGGCATCAGATACATTCCAATAGCCATGCACATTTAGACTCTTATACATTGGAATCCCTGCCGCCTTGAGCATTGTGGGCCAGTAGATTCCGTGGGGTTTTATGATGTCTTTTGCAACTATATGATTTGAAGCAGCCCAGTATTTTTCAAATTTTGGATCATCAGGATAACCAAGCGCGGAAATATAATTAACAAGCGCATCAAACCATACATAGGTCACATATTTATCATCAAATGGGAGAGGTATTCCCCACTCAAGTCTTGTTTTTGGCCTTGAGATGCAAAGGTCTTCAAGTGGCTCCCTTAAAAATGCAAGCACTTCATTCTTATATCTTTCAGGCCTTATAAAATCAGGATTTGATTTGATATGATCAATCAGCCATTCCTGATATTTGCTCATTTTAAAAAAATAATTGGATTCCTTGATTACCGCAGGCTCTTCCTTGTGATCAGGACATTTCCCGTCAACAAGGTCACGTTCATTATAAAACTGTTCACATCCAAAGCAGTACAAGCCTTCGTATTCGCTATAATAGATTTCGCCAGCATCAAATAGTTTCTGAAGAATATAATTCACGACTCTTTTATGCCTATCTTCAGTCGTCCTGATGAAATCATCATTGGATATGGAAAGGCCTGGCCACAAATCACTGAAAAGCTTACTGATCTTATCAGCATATTCACTTGCTGTCTGATTCTCTTTGGCAGCAGCCTTGACTATCTTATCTCCGTGTTCGTCTGTTCCGGTTAGAAAATATACATCCTCACCCTTCATTGAATGAAAACGTGCTGCTGTGTCAGCTGCTATGGTCGTATAAGCATGCCCAAGATGGGGCTTGGCATTAACATAATAAATTGGAGTGGTTATATAAAAAGACTTAGTCATTCTGTACTTCCTGTTTATTTGAAATCTCATCCATCTTTAACTCAATTTCCATACCGTCGTCATCAAGCCTTACCGCAATCCTGCCTCCAATGGCGTTGTGCCTTGTCACCTTGCCCTTGCCCTGGGGAGTCATTACAGCTTTGCCTATCTTTGGAAAATTTTCCTTGAGATGTATATAAGCCTCATTCTCATAAGTAAGACAGCACATAAGCCTGCCGCATACACCGGATATTTTGGTGGGATTAAGGGAAAGACCCTGTTCCTTGGCCATTCTTATGGAAACAGGATCAAACTCCTCAAGGTATGAAGAGCAGCATAGTTCACGTCCGCATCTTCCTAATCCGCCAAGTATCTTTGATCTGTTTCTTATTCCTACCTGACGCATTTCTATTCTTGCCCTGAACTCCTTGACAAGTTCTTTGACAAGCAGCCTGAAATCCACACGACCGTCTGCCGTGAAGAAAAATACAAGTTTGGTGCCGTCAAAAGAACTTTCAACATGGAAAAGATTCATTTCAAGGCCAAGCTCCATGCCTTTCTGCTTGCAATACTTGAATGCCTGTTTCTCCATTTCGCTGTTTCTTGCAAGCTGCTCGAGATCCTCTTCTTCCGCTATTCTGAGTATTGGTTTAAGTGGCGGGAACCCTGGCAGCAGAGCTTCTATCTCATGAGGCAACGTAGCCACATAACCGAGCCCTGATCCCTGGTCAGTGTCAACAATGACTTTGTCATTCATTTTAAGAACAAAGTCAGCGCTATCAAAATTATATATTCTTCCGGCTGTTTTAAACCGGATTCCTGCTATCCTGATCATTTATGAAATCCTGCAATTTTCAGAAAAAGCATTTCAAGAACGAGTCTTGAAACGGCGTTCAATTCAAGGCTGCGCTGGGATTCATGCACTTTTTCAAGCATTCTGACAAGTTCGCTATCCTGATAATATGGCAGGGCGGTTTCAAGAACAGACTTCAAATCATGGCCCATAAATACTTCAGGCCTGTATCTGTAAACAACAAGATCCCTGAAAAAGCTCTTAATAATCTCAAGCGAAGCTTTGATATCATCACTCTTTTGTGCCAAATCCTCTGCAAGCGCAAGAATCACCGGTAAAGACCGGTTTCTGAGGGCAGCCACCTCCGAATAGAGCCATCTGCGCTTTTCAATCCATCCTTTTTCGATGGCATCAACTGCCGTCCTGACGCTGCCGTCTGACATCAAAGACGCAGAAGCAGAAATTTCGGACGTATATCCCACAGAAGAAATGAGAATCATCTCAAGTGCTTTTCTTCCAAGGGGTGAGAACCCTATATGACAGCATCTGGAACGAATTGTGGGAAGCACAGACATCATGGATGAAGATACAAGAATAAAAACAGTATTTTGCGGGGGTTCCTCAAGGCTTTTGAGCAGCGCATTCGAAGCCTCGACTGTCATTGTCGAAGCTCCATCAATGATTATGAATCTGGTTAAAGCCTCTTTAGGCCTTGTTGAAATTTTTTCAATAAGCTCTCTTATCTGGCCTATTTTTATATAATTCCCGTCAGGCTTAATTATTATAACATCAGGATGATTTCCTGATTTAATTCTGGAACACGACCCGCAGACTCTACATCCAATAATTGAATCACTGCCTTCTTCACAACAGTTGGCAGCCATGGCAAATGAAATTGCTGTTAGGAATTTACCGACGCTGGCAGGCCCTGTAAAAAGCATGGCCCCTGGCACTGATTTAGAGGCCAGAAGCTGCTTTAATTGCGCGATAGCCCTATCCTGCCCTAAAACTGCGTCAAAAGCTGGGATATGTTTCAAATTCCTGTCTCACATGCTTGGACTGCTTGAAATGGCATGAAGTCTTCCTGATTATACCCAGGCGAGTATTTATAATAATACATTGCACTGTCAAATACGACCTGAGTAAAAATGGGAAAAACATTTATTTTCAGGATTCCTCGGCGTTGACTCTTTCTTTGAGTTCTTTGCCGCATTTGAAGAAAGGAAGCTTTTTGGGCTCAATCACAACCTTGTCTCCGGTTTTGGGATTACGTCCCACATAGCTTTTATACTCTTTGACAAAAAAACTGCAGAGTCCTCTTATTTCTACCCTCTCACCCTGTGCGAGAGCATCTGACATGGAATCAAAAAAAATCCTCACCACTTCAGCGGCTTCGGACTTTGAAATATTGGCTTCATTCTTCAGAGCTGCGATAAGCTCAAGTTTATTCATAAAATCCCCCTGTTACCTTGTAAATCTTAGTAAAGCATGAAAATAGAACAAAATATCGGCACAAGTCAAGAACACTCATGCCTAAATTGAAATACACGTAAGTTTTTATTTTCGGGAACCTTCGGTTTTAGAGTTTTCTTCCATGATTGAGATCCATTCATCACAGGCTAAACGATAACTTTCCAGAGTTCCGATATCCCTAAGGTAGCCATTTACATGGTGTCCATACATCTTTCCCTTAAGGAATGGAATAATATCAAACCCAAAATCAAGAATTCCTGAATCAGGCATACTATCCGGGAAAAAATCAAAAACACGACGATCAGTGACGTATATACCGCAATTGGCCAAATCAGATGCAGGATTCTCAGGTTTTTCCGTAAAATCCGTAATCAGCATATCATTATTTATGGTAACTATGCCGCATCTCTTAGGCTCAGGAGCCCTGATCAGTCCCATGGTGAAAACAGCCCCTTTTAGAGATATCTTTTTATGAAAATCAACAAGACCAGTCAGATCAACATTGGTTAAATTGTCTGCATATATGATAATAAAAGGAGAATCATCCGAGATGAAGGATCTGTTATTCAAAACAGTTCCCGCGCTTCCAAGAAGATTGTCTTCGTGCACGAGATAAATCTTTAAGTTGCCGAAATTTTCAGATGCAATAAAATCAGACACCTTATCTGCAAGATGGTGAGTGTTTATAAGAACCTCTGTTATCCCGTGGGCTTTAAGATGATCCAGCCAGATTCCCAGAAGCGGCCTGCCACAGATTGGCATAAGGCATTTTGGTATTGTGTCGGTATAAGGCCTGAGTCTTGTCCCAAGACCTGCTGCAAGGAGAAAAGCCTTCATATCAGATTTCTTTTGCCTTTCTGATAACATTAAGACTCTTCATATGCTTGTCAGCATAACTGAGTATTTCCTGAATGTCGGTCTGCCTGTTAAGATAATCCCAGTATTCTGAAATGCTTTCATCAACGTTTCTTTTTGCCTTCCATCCAAGTGACTCGAGATTTTTGACATCAGAAAAGATATGCCTTGTGTCGCCGTACCTGTAATACCCTGATATGATCGGATCAAGACTTTTATCAGTAATATCCTGCATTTTTTGATAAAACTCCCTTACAGTATAAGCTTTTCCTCCGCCTACATTAAAAACCCTGTAATTGGCCTTGTCTGATTCCAGCACCAGAAGGTTTGCGTCAACCACATCATGTATATTAACGAAATCCCTTACCTGGTTGCCGTCTTCAAAGATTGTGGGGGCTTTATCAAAAAAAAGAGAAAGAGCAAAAATACGCATGGCTCCAGAGTAGGCATTATAAAATGACTGACGGGGTCCCTGGACAATTGAATATCTCATTGCAACACTTGGAATTCCGTATCTCCTTCCAAGCTGTATGGCTATCAGCTCCTGGGAATACTTTGAAATAGCATACTGGTTGCAAGGCTTGATAACCGTCTCATCAGATGGCTGCCAGTCAAGTCTGGTCCCGCATTCAGGGCATGAATGCTCCCAGTCGCCTTTTGAAAGCTGGGAATCTATTCTTATTTCAGGAAATACATCGATGCCTTTTCCAGAAAAACACATGGCGCATCTGTATCTGCCCTCTCCCATTACTGCCTGACTAGCTGCTACTATGACCTTTTTAACGTTCAGTTTTTTTTCGACTATTGTCTCATACATGAGCGCGGTTGAAACCGTATTCACATGAAAAAAAGTCGAGAAGTCAGGAAGATAATCCTGATATGCCGCCAGATGATATACAGCGTCTATGCCTTCAAGCGCCCTTTCCCAGTCTTTTTTTTCCCTGACGTCTCCAAGTATGAAGTTCACTTTTTCAGGCAGATAATCCGGCTTACCCTTTGGATGAACAGTATTCTGTAGATTGTCCAAAATGGTGACCCTGTGACCATCACGTAAAAGCCCGTCAGCAGTGTGGGAACCGATGAATCCGGCACCGCCTGTAATGAGAATATTCATTCCGTCTCCTAATTAAGGCAAAAATTGAGTGACCTATATACAAAGGCAATTTGAAGGCGTCAATCAACAGATCAAAAATATTATGCGGATCTGCCATATTTCCAGTTTATTGTGCCTTGGCAAACTTTTTTTGACAAAGACTACTCAATATTTTTGGCTCTGTTCCCTTTAAGTGTGGAATATTTTATCATTCCAATAACTAACTAATACTTTTAATAAAAAGCGGCCTCCGGCGGGTCGCTTTTTGCAAAAAGCTCCGCAAAAACTTTCAGGTAATCAGACAGTGCATGCACAATTTTAGGGCATTTGCGTCTGATCATAATAAAACATAAAGTTTTTGAAGGGACTTATGGAACTTTTTACAAAAAGTTCCCCATGATTCATAAGTCCAAAAAGGATTAATATTTCGCTTTTCAACATCTAAGGGGGAACATAGCCATATTTTTATTATTACTGTAGTTGATGGGTTCGCAAAAGCACCAAAAAGAGGTGGCGTCATGCCGGACTTGATCCTGTATTTTCAGATATTTCCGGATTACGGACTTCGACTGTATGACGGGAAACGGCTATTTGCGGTTGCCTTGAAATACAGATGCTTTCATCATCGCATTGTTTACTTGAAAATTGACATAAATAAAGAAAAAATCCATACTGCATTCATAAATGACAAGACCGCAAAAAGTCAAAATAAGGCGTCGACGTCATACCGGGACTTGATCCGGCATCTGTGTATTTTCAATTACTTCTTGATTCCGGCTCCCTGTTTTCACTGGTACAAGCCCCGCCGGAATGACGGGAATCTTACTTTTTGCGAGTCCATCATAAATACTGCAAACCATCCATTTCCTGGTGCATTACTCTTTATGAACAAAAAAAATTCTGAAAATAAACCGTATCAGCATTTTTCACTCAGTTCTGAAAAAGAAGACTGGTTCGAAAAATTGATAACCAACCCAATCAGCATATCTGTAGTTGTTTTTATTGTCATGTTAGGATTCGTACTTTTCATATCAAAGGATTATTATGGCCCGAGGTCTTTCACGGAAAACCTTCTGGCCGAGGCCCACGGCGTTCTTATTGATATTCTGATGCTTGGTGTGATCATCGTCTGGTTCCAGCAGAAAGGAAATAACAAGCTTCTTGCAAGAAGATACCAGGATGAGATAGACGATTTCAGGAACTGGAAAGCTGAGGAAGCCGCCAGAAGGATCAGGGGCAATATAAAAAGAATGAATGAAATCGGTATCAGCGCAATTGATCTTAATAACTGCTATCTAAGGAACATGGATATGAGGCGGTACAATCTTGAGGGCGCTAATATGTGGCGTTCTGACATGAGTTTTTGCGATCTCAGAAATGCCTCCATGGCAAACTCTTATATGGAAGATACCAATCTGTACAGCTCTGTTCTTTCAAATGCTAATTTTAAAAACGCTGTCTTATGGAAAGCTGACCTCAAAAATGCAGATCTCAGAAACACAATATTTATAAACGCTGTCATGCAGGAATCAAAACTAAATGAATCAGACCTTGAAAATTCGAATCTGGAAAACGCGAACCTCACAAATGCGGACTTGAGCGGATGCAACCTCTTTAGTGTCAATCTGAAGGGTTGTGATCTTGAAGGTGCTGCTTTTGAGGGGGCCTATCTGAAGAAAGCCAATCTAAGGGACTCAAAAGGTTTAACTGTTAACCAGCTTTTAAAGGCCCAAACTCTTTTTGAAACCGAGATGGACGAAATACTGTTTATTGAACTAATAAATATAAATTCCTCTTTATTCATTAATCCTGAAGTAAATGCGGAATGGTAACGGGCCACTGTTATCTTTCATTCATTAACACAAAACAAGGCGCACTCGAGTATGAAATGTTTTAAAATTAATAAATTGGTTTTAGCTATTGCAGTCACATCAATACTAATCTGTTCCCATGCATCATCTACCCATGCTTTCAGTGAAAACTCCAGCACGATCAGCTCGGTACCCCAGGGCATCAAATTTTTTCCTAAATCCATTGTCAGTGATAATGCTTCAGGATCCATTGCTTATGTTCTTTCCAACAAATTAGGCATGTTTGTCATGCACGATCAGATTTCAGGAAAAGTATATGATGCCATAGGAAAAAACACGCCTGTTTTTAATCCGATAAGACCTGAAATATCCTATATAGGACTCGCAGCCGGAAAATCAGTGGTTGTCCGAAGAGAAAAAGAAGGTACAAGCTATGACGGAGCTGCGGGGCTTGTCTACAGTCCTGACGGGAATAATCTTGCATATCATGCCCAGACAGGTGCGAATCACTTTGTTGTAAAAAATGAAAGCAAGGGGCCTGCCTTCCAGACAATAGCAAATGATGAACCGATCCTTTTCAGCCCTGACAGCAAGCATATTGCTTACAGAGGACTTCTGCTTAAAGAATGGCATGTTGTTCTTGATGATAAAACCATTGCCAAGACCCAAGGCGCCAAGGAACTCGTTTTCAGCCCTGACTCCTCAAAACTTGCTTACGCTCTCAGAGAGGAATCAAAATGGAAAGTTATCCTTGATGACTGGAAGAGCAAGGCATACAATAATGTGTTCCGGCTGACTTTCAGCTCAGACGGCAAACACTTCGCCTTCGCAGCCCAGGACTCCAATGACTTTTTCATTATGGCTGACCAGAAAAAAAATGAATCCTTTGATCTTGTAGGCTCACCAATTTTTGATCCAAAAACATCAGAACTTGTTTATTCTGCCCAGAAAAAAGGCAAATGGTTCATAGTCAAAGGCAAAGAGAAAGGCCCTGAACTTGACGCCATCGGCCCTTATTTTTTTACTTTTGAAAGCAATCATTTTGTATATTCAGGCGAAAAAGACGGAAAAAATTATGTCTTTATTGACGGAGTCCAGAGTGAGCCTTACGAAAAAATATCACTGCCTGAGAGCAGTCCTGATGGCAAGAGGATAATGTTCTTCGGGCTTAATGGAGGGAAGTGGATAGCAGTAATAGATGGTAAACAAGGAAAATCTTATGAAATGCTTTCTTTTTCCACATTCAGCCCTGATTCAAAAACAGCCGCATACATAGCACAAAATGATAAAAAAATGACCCTGGTAATGAACGAAAATGAAAACGGATGGTATGACGCTGCCGGATTTCCTGTTTTCAGCTCTGACAGCAAACATATTGCATTCGAAGCTTCCAAAAACGACAAGTGGTTCCTTGTTATTAACGGTTCAGAGTCAAAAATCAAGGTTGACAATTTTCTAAAAAACATACCTCCAAAATTTGAAAACGGAAAATTTAGTGTTATTGGCCTCAATAATCCTGAGAATCCAAATTTTGTTCAAATAGAAATTTATCCTTAGATAAAAAACCTACAACAAGAGCATGAATCCGGCGCGCAAATTATGTTTTTGCGCGCCTTTTTACTATTAGGTTCTAATAAGATGGTCTCTCAAAAAATCAAAAAAGGGCATTGGCGTCATGTCGGACTTGATCCGGCATCCAGTATTTTCAATTACTTCTGGATTCCAGCCTGCGCCGGAATGACGATAATTGGTCTTGTTAATCTTAAGGCTTGAAAAGAATGATTCTTCAATAGTATGAACTCAGTACCCTTAATTAAGATCTGCTGGAACAACAACCTTAAGCTTGATGCCATCTTTCTTAAAAACCTGATTCAGAGAAAAATCCATGACAGATTCAAAACCCTTGATTTCAGCGATAATTTCTCCGCTTTCACTGGTAAAAACAAAATCGGCGGACATTCTGCTGCCAGATACAGATTTGGTTTTCATGGATATTTCGATATTTCCGGGTGAAAATTTATCAGCATATTGAATATACTGGACTGCAAACGAAGGAAGAGAAACTTTCCCGTAATTCATATAGCACCATGCCGAAGCCATCTGGAACGCCGAATCAAGAATCAGCGGATCAGAAACCCACTTTTTCCTTAAAGGATTGATTATCCAATCAGAAGGAGACGGCGCAGTTGCTGCAATCGCTGTCATCCCTTTATCTGACAAGCCTTTGATTTCAGAGACTCCTTTAAGGCTGTTGCCGTGAAAAAGAATCTTTTCGTACATATCTTCGGCTGTAATTGCCATGGGAATCTCGGAATAGACTGGCTCGGTGTTTTTATCTCCTGTGAATTTTGCCTTTTTTGTTCCAAGAACTGCAGTGGCCCTTGCATGAATTCTTTCCGATCCGTTTTTTGTCATGCTTCTTATTTCAAGATCAGTCTTAAATAAGCCGTCAATTTTAACAGGCTTGGAAGCTGAAATTTTAAATTCGGCACTTTCAGAATCCAGCTTTATTCCATTAAGAACCCTGAGATTCTCAAGCGCCTGGAAATGAAGTCCTGGATTGGAAATAAGGGCGGCGTGGGCAAACCATTCAGACATGATGGCCACAGGAACAACTGCCTTCCCGCCAATCATATGATCTTTAAGAACAGGATATTCTGAAATTCCTGCCTTCACAACGATTCCCTGATCAGAAGAAAAAACTTCATCTTTTTTCCTGTCAGACGGTTTATCTTCGTGCCTGAATTCGGCTCCTATTACAACTTCGACGAGCCCATCAGCTGAAGAGCACATTTCAGAAACCATTGCGGCAGCACCTGATTTGATTGGTATAAGATCTATGCCCTGTCTGCTAAATTCTTTTTTGAGGGCTGGATTAACCATGCCCCCATCCCAAGGCCCCCAGTTTATTGAAACAACCCTGCATCCAGGCCTCTTGGAGGATTCATAAACAGCCATCTTGTTAAGAACTTCATTGGCCATTGCGTAATCAACCTGCCCCTTGTTCCCCATTCTGGCGGATACTGAAGAGAAGAATACAATGGCCTTGAGAGGATCGTTTCTTGTGGCGTCGAGAATATTTTTGAGTCCTTCGGTTTTTGTTCCGAATACGTTTTCAAACTGGGTAATTGTCTTGTCCGCAATGAATCTGTCTTCAAGAACTCCAGCTCCGTGAATTATTGCGCTTACAGAGCCATATTTTGTTCTAATTTTGTCTACGACCATTTCCATGTCAGAATGACTTCTTACATCAGCCTGATAATAAAAGGCCTTTGAACCTTTTAATTTTATCGAGTCTATTGTTTCTGAAATTTCTCTTCCAGCCTTGAATTTTCTGTAAGATTTTTCAAGTTCCTGGGGAGTTGCCTTCTTGCCCTTGAACTCATTATCAAGAATGGCTTTTTTCATCGCAGGCTCACCATTAACGCTGGAAAGCCAGGCAGGTTCTTTTTCAGGTTCGGGAGATCTGCCCAGCAGAACCATTATCGGCTGACAGAATTCAGCAAGCTCTTCAGCGCATGCAGCTGTAACTCCTCTTGCGCCTCCGGTTATAATAACAACATCATTCTTGCCCATTGTTTGAACCGGCTTGCTGAAGCTCACATCTTCAAGCTCAAGACCATACTGTGAGAAATCATCAAATCCGGTTTCAACAGGTCCTTTTGACAGAATTTCATCCGCAATAAGAGAAGCTGTTTTTTTAATGTCTGATATAAAAGGACTGACGTCAAAAGCCCTGCATGAAACATCTGGCCACTCGATTCTTGCTGTTTTAACCAGACCAGGAAGAGCGCCCTGCATCGGATCAGAGATATTTGAGGTAAGAAAGCCGAAAGCGCCATCAAGTCTTGTTATTGTTGCAAAAACAGCGCTTTTTTCCTTGCCAGCCGCGCAGAGCTTGGCAGAAGCATTTTTTGCTGCAAGAAAAGCTTTTTTAAGAAAGTCTGCTTTTGAATCCTTCCAGATTCCTGATTCAGGAGAGTTATCCGCTACAATAATCAGACCTGCGGCATTATCAGAAAACTGCCCGGCCCAGTCTATCTGATCTGGCTGATCTTTCTGGTCTGGCTGGTCAATATCAATGGTTTTAACATTAATGCCTTTAGATGAAAGCTCTTGGGCAACTTCTTTTCCAAGTCCATCAAGACAGCCTGTTACAAAAACCGTTCCTGAGTCTGGCAAGACAATTTTTTCTGAAGAAGCAGAACCAGTCATCTTGTAAACATTTACGGTTTTTCTTGAGATATCTTCTGGCAAGGAGATCTTATCAGCAGACTTAACCTCAATTGGGCCTGCTTCTGATAATATTGCAGATGGCTGTTCTTTACTGCCAGACCCTGAGCAGAGGCTGTTAATATGACTGATTATCTGGCCAAGGGTTTTCAGTTTTCCGAGATCATCAGGCTGAACAGGAGGAATCCCCGGCATTTTTTCTTCAAAAGCTGAAAGAATCTCGACTCTTTTTATGGAATCAATACCAAGATCAGACTCAATATCCATATCAAGATCAAGCATTTCCGAAGGATAGCCTGTTAGACTACTTACGACTTCAATAAGCAGATCTTTGATTTTTTCAGAATCATGTCCTGAAGAAGATGCCTGAACATTTACTGTGGCGGTTTCAGAAGGCCCTGATTGAGAGACATGCCTTATGGATAAATGATTGGTGGATACATGTTTAATTATCTGGCCAAGAGTCTTAAGCGTTCCAAGGTCTGACGGATCAATATTTCCGGCTCCTGGCATCTTCTCTTCAAAAGCTGAAAGAATCTCAACTCGTTTGATTGAATCTATTCCTAAATCAGATTCAATATCCATATCAAGATCAAGCATTTCCACTGGATATCCTGTGAGAGAACTCACCACATCAAGAAGAGCCACTCTTATTTCATCAGAATCTGCAGATTTATTCACACTAGCCGAAGAGTCCTGCAAAACAATAGTAGAATCAGATGGAGAAATCTTGACTATATAATCGATTATCTGGCCAAGAGTCTTAAGTGTTCCAAGGTCTGAAGGATCAATATTTCCAGCTCCGGGCATCTTTTCTTCAAAAGCAGAAAGAATCTCAACCCGTTTGATAGAATCTATGCCGAGATCTGACTCTATATCCATATCAAGATCAAGCATTTCCGCAGGATAGCCCGTAAGATTGCTGACAACATCTATCAGCGTTTCCTTTATTTTTTCCTTATCAGGGCCAGCCTGAATATTGGCTTTTGAACTTGAAGGAATATTGGCAGTCTGGGCATTAACCGGTAAATTAACTGAAACATGGTCAATTATCTGCCCAAGGGTTTTAAGCCTTCCAAGATCTGAAGGATCAACATTACCGGCTCCAGGCATTTTTTCTTCAAACGCTGAAAGAATCTCAACCCTCTTGATAGAATCTATGCCGAGATCAGATTCGATATCCATATCAAGATCAAGCATTTCAACCGGATAACCTGTAAGATCGCTTACAACACCAAGAAGGGCATTTTTAATTTTTTCAGGGTCGATCGCATCTGCTTTAGCAACAGAAGCAGACTTTGGAGAATGAATCTCGGTTTTAACAACCGTTACATTTGGAGCCTGTTTTGTTTCAATAATTGCTTTTTCAGGTTCAGCAGTTTTCTGAACATAAGCAGGTTTACTATCAGGATATGATTCAGCCTTCACGGTTTTCTGAGCAGGAGCAGAAGAGACGTTATTAGCATATGCCTGGACAGAAGAAGTCATTCCAGATATTTCACCGATCTTCTGCATCAGGGTTTCGAGGGTTTTACTTGCCTGCATCTGGGTTTCAAGGAATTTTTTGTGTGCGTCTGTAGTCTGCATCTGAAGCGACTGCATCGCCTTGAAACCTTCATTAATTGACCTTACCGCTGCATCCGCAGATTTTGAAGAGACACTACTAACCTGAGTGCCCATTGATGGCGGCCTTTCCGGGCCAGAAGAAACATTTTTTGCAGAATCTGTTATCTGAGGATTAACCGCAATTATGGGATCATTGTTTGAAGACAAGGCCACATTTTTTAATTCAGAAGCATTTTTTATGTTTTCCACTTCTGGCTTAGTTTCTATATTTTTCTCTATTGCCACTTCGGAGACATTCGCAGATAAAAGTGAAGAATTTGTCATCACCATAGGCTCAGAAGCCGGAATTTTAATAATTTTTTCTGGGCTTCTATAGTTTGTACCGCTGATTGGAATATTCATTTTAGGTTTTCTTGGAACAAGAGGCTTGGTTTCCCAGTTTTCCAGAGCTATTTCATGGCCAATGGCAGCAAGTTTACAAAGAAGGGTCGCGATATCAAGGAGGCCTGATTTTTTACCGGATGAATCGTCTGTTGCCGCGCATTCAAAAGCCTTGCCCTTGAGTATCGACTTTACAAGCCCGGTAAGAACTGTCTTGGGGCCTGTTTCTATGAAGGTATGAACGCCTGAAGAATGCATGGTTTCGATAATTCCGACAAAATTGACGGAATTCACAAGCTGGTTCCCAAGAAGATGCCTTGATTCCTCAATACTCGAAGGATAAGGAGCAGCCGTGGTGTTTGCAAAAACCGGGATTTCATTTTTTCTGAAATCAATTTTTTCAAGCTCTTTAGAAAATGGAACAGCAGCTGAAGCAACATATTTACTATGAAAGGCTGCCGCCACATTGAGCTGGGAGCCTCTCATCTTTCTTTCCTTGCAAAGCTGTTTTGCCTGTTCAATTGCCTCTGCTGAACCAGACAGAACTCCCTGGTCGTGGCTGTTTCTGTTCGCAAGAACAACATCCACTCCGGTTTCGCTTATCATTTTTTCAATATCAGCAAGCTGTGCTTTTACGGCAAGCATGGTTCCGGCGTCTCCGCCCTTCCCTGCTTCAGCCATATATTTGCCTCGGAGAACCGCAAGCTTGAAGAAATCCTCTTCAGTTATACTTTTTGCTGATGCAAGCGCAGTAAGCTCACCAAAGCTGTGGCCGCATACTGAGTCAGGCTTTATGCCAAATCTTTCAAGAATCTTCATTGCTCCAAGACTAACTGCTCCTATGGCAGGCTGGGCAACAGAAGTATTTCTAAGATTTGATTCGTTCTCTTCTTCTACGCCTGATCTCGGATAGATGAGATCATGAAGTTTTTGATCCCCTTTAAAAACTGATGAAGCTTTTTCAATGCTTTCCATCATCTCCGGGAATATACAGGAAAGCTCGCGCGCCATGCCTGTATACTGGCTTCCCTGTCCTGGAAAAATAAAAGCAATTTTTCCTGGTTTGGAACCTTCTGCATAATAGGCTGACCCTGAGCGGGAAGTATAATCCTTTTCTCCTGCATCAAGCATTGCCTTTGTCTTTTCAAAGACCTCCCCAACCTTGTCAAAAAGCGCTGAAGCAAGAAGTCTGTAATTCTTTTTTGAATCAAAACTTTTTCTTGATTCATAGGCTGTCAGACTTGTCATCTTGCCATCAGAAACGATGGTGTTCCTTGCTTTTTCAAAAGCTTTCATCAAATCCTCTCTGGAATCAGAGCTGAAAGCGAATATTTCAATTGATCCATCCCATGACGGCTCATTTTTATCTTTTTTGTATTCTTCGAGTGCCATATGAAAATTGCTGCCTCCAAATCCAAAAGCTGATACACCGGCTCTTCTTGGATGTTCATCATTTGAAAACCACGGTAAAGATATTGATGGTAGATAAAATGGACTGTTTTCTATTTCAAGCTTCGGGTCAGGCACAGAAATTTTCAACGTCGGAGGTATTACCTTATTATAAATGGCAAGAGCTGTTTTTATCATTCCAGCAGCACCGGCAGCGGCTTTTGTATGGCCAATCATTGATTTTACAGAGCCAAGCGCAATCTGATTTCTTTCTTCTCTCTTTGAAAAGACGTGGCGCAATGCATTGAATTCAACTGCATCGCCTACCCTTGTTCCTGTGCCATGGGCTTCAACAAGATCAACTGTTGCAGGACTGAACCCGGCAAACTCATAAGCCTTTTTAAGCGCCTTTTCCTGACCCTTTGCATTGGGCGCGTAAATACTCTGGCTTTTGCCATCGCTGGATGAACCTGCGCCCTTAATTACAGCGTAGATTCTGTCTCCATCTTTTTCTGCATCTTCAAGGCGTTTCAACGTCAGCATGCCTATGCCTTCACCAAGTACCGTGCCATCCGCATTTTCAGAAAAAGGTTTGGCATCTCCTGATTTTGAAAGAACTCCTGTCTTTGCAAAACACATATGCATAAAAATATCATTAAGAAGGTCAACGCCCCCTGTAATCGCCATATCACTTCTGCCTGTCAATAGCTCAAGAAGGGCAAGGTGAATAGCGCCGAGCGAGCTTCCGCAAGCTGCGTCAACCACACAGTTTGTTCCTCCCAAATCAAGTCTGTTCGCTATTCTTCCGGCTATCACATTTCCTAAGAGTCCTGGAAATGAACTCTCCTGCCATGAGACAAAACCAGCGGATATTCTCTTGATGACTTCTTCAGTCTTTTCAGATGGAATACCAGCATCATTCAGCGCCCTTCGCCAAACAGGATGACCAAGACGAGTTGCAAGCGGAACTGTCAGTTCCTGGGTTCCGGTTGCTCCTATTATTACGCTGGTCTTATTCCTGTTGAACTCCTTGCCGCCTTCGCCATATCCGGCGTCATTCAACGCCATTTTTGCGGCTATTAGCCCAAGCAGCTGGGACGAGTCAGTCGCTTCAAGAATTGAAGGAGGTATCCCGAATTCAGAAGGATCATAAGCCTGAGGATCTATGAACCCACCCCTTTTGCAATAAACGTGATCAGGTTTCTGGGGATCTTCGTCATAATAATCAGACGGTGACCAGTGAGATTCAGGCACTTCACCAACACAGTCAAGCCCCATGAACAGGGCGCGCCAAAACTCTTTTGCTCCTGTTGATTTAGGAAATATGCATCCTATCCCGGTAATGGCAATAGGAGTGAAACCATCTGAATTTCGAGAACTGCTCTTTTTCAATTCTTCACCTGTAAATTATATGAAAACACTGATGATGAGTTTTTGCGGGGAGCTAAAAACCTAAAATCTGCTGAAAATGCCTGACTACAGAATGTCTATTAATATATTAATTTATTAACGATTAATATCCCGCAGTTGTTAAATACAATAGTTTTACACAGATATAATGGCATACATAGACACTTCAGGTTGTTTTGATTCGGTATGCAGAGAGCGCGGACTAAAAAAAGAAGGTTCTGGTCTCGTTAAGTGAGGAATATTTTATTATTCCAATAACTACTGATATTTTTAATAAAAAAGATACCAAAGAGTCGCTCTTTTGAAAAAAGATCCGCAAAAAGTCAAAAAAGGCAACAGCGTCATGCCGGACATGATCCGGCATATTTGTATTTTCAGATACTTCTGGATCCCAGCCTGCGCAGTAATTAAGAGAACCGGACTTTTTTGCGACCTTGTCAAACTTATCTTATTTTGATTTTATTAATAAATCATTTAACCACCAGGAAGTGTCAGGTTCAGGAGTTCCAGCGGAGAGATCCGGATTTGAGAGCCTTAAAACCATTCTATTATCAAGATTTACCTTTTTTATGGCAGAAGAGTGCTCTTCAAGAAAAAGCCTCTTAAATGCCCCTTCTTTTTCAGCTTTTTTTAAGCCTTCTTCTATCCTGTTTGCAAGGGCTGCATTGTTCTTGTTGACGAAGAAATAGACAGGCATGGGATAATAAAGGGCCAGTTTTTTTTCCTCATCTATGGCTGGAAATGTATCCCTGATCTTAGAAAGCTCTGGCCCTATTTCATTTATTCCTCTTGGGAAAAAATCAAAGCGCTTATAATAAAGCATTGGGAACAGATTGGTGTATACGCTTGATGTCACGACGCGAATGCCATTTGCCTTTAGAATATCAATATCTGCCCACTGATCACAGAATCCGGCGACAAAACCATCCTTAAGATCCTTGAAATTATTAACTTTTTCGAATCTTGGGGCATTATCTTTATGTATGAGTAAAAGCCTTAAACCAATAATTCCTTTCATGATATCCATTTTGACAGGCAAAAAACGTTTTTCTCTTTCGATATTTGATGGAAGAAAAGCTACGTCGTAATTATTTTTTTCAAGTTCGTACAAACCTCTTGCCTGGGTTATTTCCGAATCCCCCTTGTATGGCACAAGAACATACCCTCCATGGGTTTCCAGTGTTTTCTCAAGTGCAAGTGCAAGCAATTTTATTCTGTAATCGTATCTCGGATCAGTCTGGAAATACCTGACAACAGTATCAACTTCTGCAAAGGTAATGCCTGGGCATGTCATCATGCCCGCAAGGACGATGATAAATAATAGCGGAAAAATTTGGGGATAAAAAAGAAACTTACTCATGAGAAACCCGATATTTATGGTTAGGCTGAAATATTGATGGAATCGCAAAAAGTCAAAAAATGGCTTTAGCATCATGCCGGGCTTGATCCGGCATCTTTGTATTTTCAAATATTTATGGATTTCGACCTTCGCCGGAATGACGGGGATCTGATTTTATTGCGAGATCATCAAATATTATATTGTCATTTAGAGCAAATGCTGACATTCCGGTTAACAGTTCTATTTAAGATCTCATTGTCTCGCGTCAAAATATATATTACTTAGATCTTGTTAGTCGAACAAATAATTCACCATATAAAAATTATGATTATAAAAACAAAAGATTCCAACTACATCAAAATAAGCATTTGCATGTTTGCAGTCTTCATTTTCATGTCAATAAGCCTGGATGCTGCTATTTCAGAGCCATTGACCCAAAAAGGGTATTCGTTTCTTGGAAATATTGAGCACCCTGATCTTTTTGAAGCAAGCGGACTTGCATATTCCACGTTGAACCAGGGTATCATCTGGTCCCATAATGACAGCGGTAATGCCCCTGTTATTTACGCAATGTCAACAAATGGCCGGAATATGGCATGCTTCACGCTTGAGGACTCAGGATGCCTTGACTGGGAAGACATAGCTTCATTTTCAAAAAACAAAATATCTTATCTGCTGATATCAGACACAGGAGATAACCTTGGGATCAGAGACCTGAATTATCTGAATATTGTCAGGGAGCCATTATTAAACAAGACCCCGGAATCAATCAATCAGGAATCAGTCATGAATGATGAAAAATGCTCTAAGAGCCTCAAGCCTGAGAAGATCATCAAATTCAGATATCCTGATGGCAGTCATGACTGTGAGGCTGTGGCTGTGGATACAACATCAGATTCGGCTTTCCTTGTATCCAAAGGAGAGATGCCGCCTGTTCTTTATGAAATCCCCTTATCTTCTTCAGGGAATGAGGCCATAACTGCAAAAAAAATCGGAATCATCAATCTTGCATCATCTGATTCAAATGATAATGAAAAAATAAATCAGGGTAAAAAAAGTTTACGTGTGACTGCCATGGACATAAGCAGGGACTGCATGTCCATGGTACTTTTGACTTATACCGACGCATATCTCTTTAAAAGAACGAGTTTAAAAGAATCGTGGCGGTCAGTTGTTTCACGCCCTGCTCAAAAAATAAGCCTCTTAAGTAATACAGATAAAAGACTACCCCAAAGGGAAGCTGTCTGTTTTGAGCCAGACGCTTCTGCGATTATTGTCACAACGGAAATAAAGCCTTCTGGTATTTTCAGATTCCCGGTTAAATAATTGTCTGATTATTCGCTTATTTGTGGCTATCAATAATTCTTTGCGGCTTCTTCTCCGTTCAAAACCCTTAGCGCTCCTGCTGCAAGTGCTGACATTTCGTCCTCTCCAGGAAAAATTCTTACGGGTGCTATAAATGAAACCATTTCAGTAATCCAGCCTGTGAGCCTTTTGTCAAAAGCCAGTCCCCCTGTAAGGATTATTAAGTCGACCCTACCCTTTAAAACTGCGCCGCACATACCTATTTCCTTGCCTATTTGGTAAGCCATGGCATTGTATACAAGAAGCGCCTTTTCATTGCCGGAATCTATCATTTCAGATACTTCCCTGCCATCATTTGAATTGAGGTAGGCGACAAGGCCGCCCTTCCCTTTTATTCTTTTTTTCATTTCTGAAAATTCAATTTCTCCAGAAAAGCAAAGCCTCGAAAGTTCGCCAACAGGAAGACTGCCTGATCGTTCAGGGCTGAATGGCCCATCACCGTCAAGGGCGTTATTCACATCGATCACCCTGCCTTTTTCATGTGCTCCGACAGAAATGCCTCCGCCCATATGACAGACTATGAAATTGCAGTCATTGTAGCCTTTCCCAAGTTCTTCGGCTGCACGTCTTGCAACGGCTTTCTGGTTGAGTGCATGGAATATTGATCTTCGTTCAATTTCAGGTAGCCCGGATATTCTTGCAAGGTCAGAGAGTTCATCCACAACCACAGGATCCACAATAAAAGACGGGACTCCAAGATTTCCCGCAATTTCATTGGCAATAACTGCCCCAAGATTGGAGGCATGCTCGCCGTAAAATCCTGATTTAAGATCAGCTATCATTGTATAATCGACAATATAGGTACCACCGGATACAGGTCTAAGCAGACCACCACGACCTACAACCGCTGTCATTTCAGCAAGATTAACGCCATTTTTTTTTAAGCTCTCAAGTATTACATCTTTTCTGAAACTGTACTGGGATAGTATTGATTCAAAAGAATTAATTTCATCGCTCGAGTGCCTGAGAGTTTCCTCAAATAAAGGAACAGTTTCCTTAAAAACCGATATTTTAGTGGATGTCGAGCCAGGATTGATGGCAAGAATCATATTTCCCATCATTAAATGATTTCCTTTTATAATTGACAAGGTCGCCAAAAGTCCGACTACCGTCATTCCGGAGCAGGCCGGAATCCAGACCTTTCTGAAAAGACTGGAGCCGGGTCAAGTCCGGCATGACGCTAAAGCCATTTTTTGACTTTTTGCGAGTCCATCATAATTTGAACTTTTCAGGTTCTTTTTTGATATAAAAAACGATTTGCAGTCAACATGATTTTGGCGCCGGACAACAGGCATGATTCAAATTTGTCATTGCAGCAACGCCGCATCCGTTGTATTCAGGCAATCTCGAATGTATATAATGGGTTGTTCAAGCCTCTTAAAAAAAATACAATAGAATTTGCATAAGGAGCCTTATGGGTATTACGCAGTTTTTAATAGAAAAAGCCACCTGGATAATTGATCTTACTGGTCATCCGGGCATAGCTGTTCTAATGATGTTTGAAAGCATGATCGCCCCTATACCAAGCGAAGCTGTAATGCCATTTGCAGGATGGCTTGTTGCGACCGGGAGATTCACATTCCTTGGAGTTTTCATATCAAGCACCATCGGCAGCATTGTCGGATCTCTGCTCTCTTATTGGATTGGATATTACGGAGGCAGACCACTTGTAGAGAAATTCGGAAAATATCTTCTGCTCAACAGTTCAGATCTTGAGGCAACAGAAAGGTTCTTCTCAAAATACGGCTCACCAGCAATATTCATAGGAAGATTCATTCCTGTTGTCAGACATCTGATATCGCTCCCTGCCGGCGCCGGTAAAATGAAACTTCTCCCCTTCTGCATCTATACAACAATAGGTGCTTCGGCATGGAACATGTTCCTTGCGTGGGTCGGATTCAAAATGGAAGGATACAGAGAGCTGATTCATCATTACAGCAGGCCTGTTGACGTTGTGGTGGTTCTTGTTATTCTTGCAGGAGCGGCCTATTTTGTTAAGTCTCATCTGAAAAGAGGATAAGAATCATGCAAAAGACCCTTGCGCTTATTAAACCTGATGCCGTTGCGATAAATGCTACAGGAGAAATAATTAAAAGAATCCAGACAAAGGGATTCAGAATAAAAGCAATGAAAATGACCAGGCTCTCCCTTGAGATAGCAGAAGATTTTTATGACGTTCACAAAGGCAAGCCTTTTTATGACGATCTCAATTCCTTCATGATCTCAGGCCCGATTGTGGCCATGGTGCTTGAAAAGGAAAACGCCATAAAAGCCTGGAGAGATCTCATGGGAGCGACAAACTTCAAGGAAGCGGCAGAAGGAACCATAAGAAAGGATTTCGGCTCTGCCATGGAAAAAAATGCTGTGCATGGATCTGACGCCCCTGAAACAGCTGCGAGGGAAATTTCTTTTTTCTTCAGTAAAATGGAGCTGGTTGGATAGAAAGATCATGGTTGAAGCTTTAAAACTCGAAAATATCAGTATTGTTCTTCACAGGCCAAAATTCCCGGAAAATATAGGAAGCTCCGCAAGGGCCATGAAAAACATGGGAATAAAAGAACTCCTTGTTGTTGATCCTGATGATTTTGATCTTACAAAAATCGGGAAAATGGCCACACATGCATCTATGGATATTGTGGATAATATCAAAAGGTTTGATACCTTGAATGAGGCCCTTGCAGACTTCTCCTATGTAGTCGGGACAACAGCCAGAATAGGAAGAAACAGACAGGTCATTCATGATCCGGCGGATCTTGCGCAGTCACTCATTCCTGTGTCAGTGAATAACCGTATAGCCATTGTATTCGGTCGTGAAGACAGGGGTCTTGAATCAGGTGAAGTCCAGCTATGCCACAGCCTGCTCAATATTCCGACAGATGGATTTTCCTCTCTCAATCTGTCCCAGGCAGTAATGGTTGTATGCTATGAGCTTTTCAAAGCAAAGGGATATATTGGCAAGGATTTTCTACCCACACTTGCGACAAGATTCGAGCTTGAACAAATGTACTTTCATCTGAAGGATATTCTCCTGAAAATTGATTTCATACAGAAAGACAATCCTGATTACTGGCTCAACAATCTGAGAAACTTCTTTTCAAGACTGCCTTTAAGAGCCAAAGAAGTCAGAATAATCAGGGGGATATGCAGGCAGATTGAATGGTATGGGAACAGGGACAAGGAATAGTTATACCAATTCCAAATCAAAGCGCTATCTATGTTGGCATCGTCGTCAGCTCCTCAACGTACAAACCACGTACGTTTGCGTCGCTTCCTCCTTGCCGCCTTGATTTCATCTTTGATTTGAAAATGGTATTATATAGTTCACTGACTGCTCTTTTTACAAAATATCAGGTCTTTGCATTCTTACACAATTTGGGATATATGTTTGGGGCTTTATTTATTAAACCTTATTTTAAAATAAAGGTGCCTCTTAATGGAATTTGACATAACCCTGACCGCCAGCCTTGAAGATTATCTCGAAGCAATTTTTCATATAGTTGCCGAAAAACAGGCTGCCAGAGGAAAAGATATTGCAAAGAGGCTGAACGTTAACAGCTCTTCTGTTACTGGAGCCCTGCGTTCATTATCTGAAAAAGGTTATATTAATTATGCACCATACGACCTTATAACTTTAACTGAAAATGGTCAGACAATAGCAAGGGAAATTGTACGAAGACATGAAACCCTAAGGGATTTTTTTGAAAAAATTCTGAAGATAGAAAAAATAGAAGCGGAAGAAACTGCCTGCAAAGTAGAACATGCTGTTTCGAGGAAAACCCTGGATAAACTGATCAGCTTTGTCGAGTTCATAGAAACATGCCCAAGAACAGGAAGAGACTGGCTTGCAAGTTTCGATGGCAGGTGCGAAAACCCGTCCATGCACGAAGAAGAATGCTCTGAATGCCTTAGTCGTTGCATAAGCCTAATGCAGAAAAGGATTGGGGATCTTTCAGACAAACAGAATATTCACTCCCTTTTGTTCCTCAAAAAAGGAGAAAAAGGGACAATAAATGAAATCGGAGAAAATAGCTCCATAGCAAAAAAACTTGCAGATATGCAGGCTTCTCCGGGATGTATCATAACAGTCGAAAATTCTGATATGGAATCTGGTCAGATGGATATAAAAGTTAAAGGCTATCACCTTAAAATATCCAAGGAAGATGCCGAAAGAATAACCGTGGTTCATCTCAAATAATTTTGTGGGTATGTCTTATTTTCAGTTACAGTGCCTTGTATGGTTAAATTGCCGTAAAAAAGGCCAATTCGTCGGATAAGAGCGTCCTTTGCTCGTAATCCGACATTGATCCGAATGCCTTCGGCGAGTCGCTTTTTGAAAAAAGCTCCGCAAAAACTTTATGGTTTTGTTAGTAGACAAAAAACTGATATTTTTAGAGTTTTAAAAATGTTAAGCCCATGAACTTTCAAATATTACTGAGAATTGAGCATAACCACAAAAACTTATGATTTAGTATAAAAATTTGCCAAAGTCCTTCTCGAAGTCTTTTTTACTAAACCATCAAGTTCAAGTCCAAATTTGTTTTAGTTCTTTATGAGTTTATAAATGCTTTTAGTTTCAATATTCATAGTAATAATATCGGGTGTGCTTTATCACTTCTGCCAGAAGACAATATCTCCGGACGCCCACCCACTAGTTTCCCTGATAATTACATATACAACAGCAATCGTGCTGTCATTGGCGGCTTTTTTCTTTTTTCCGCTAAAACATGGAATAGTGGATTCTTTAAAACAGGCGGGATGGGCAACATATTTGCTCGGTATAGCAATATTCGGTCTTGAGGCCGGATATCTATTAGCATACAGAGCTGGAGCCGATCTTAGTTCTACGGCAATTTACACCAATGCTGCCGTTGCCATAATGCTTATTCCAATTGGAATGTTCATATTCAGGGAACATCTATCTGCGGCAAGGATGGCGGGAATAGTATTGTGCATAGTCGGATTTCTTCTTATCAGTCGAAAGTGAGTAAATATGCCAAAAGTTACAATTGATATTCCGGAAAAATGCCATTTCGAGACAACCATAAACGTCAGAATCACAGATCTAAATTATGGAAATCATGTTGGCACGGACAATATGGTTTCCCTCATTCATGAGGCCAGGTTCAAATTATTTGCAAGCCTCGGCTACTCGGAAATGGATATTGAAGGAACTCGTATCCTTATATCTGACCTTGTGGTTCTGTACAAAGCAGAGTCTTTTTACGGAGATGTACTAAGGTTTGAGATAAGTGTCTGCGGTTTCAATAAATATGGATGCGAGATTTTTTACAGAATCTCAGACTTGAAAGACAATAAACCAATTGCGAATGCAAAAACAGGCGTAGTTTTTAAAGACAAGAAAACTGAACAGCTGACAAGTCCGCCTCAAAAATTCATTTCCATGTTTTCATGATTAGGCTTTTCTGCTGCAAATTAATTATTGATGGACTCGCAAATAGACAGAAAAGTGATTCATCACCATGCTGGACTGGATAAGGCATCTTTGTATTTTCAAGCACTTCTGGACTCAGGCATGCGCCGAAATGACCGAAATCGGACTTTTTTTACGACTTTGTCAATTATTAGAATTTATAATTTCTGATAACCTTCCATAAGCCTTGAAATCAAATACACTTTTAGTTAGAATGTAATAAAAATAAGCAGTTAATATAGTATCAAGTTTTTTTTGAGATCTCTGTTTCATGCATTTTTGATGTGGCAGGAAGGAAGCTGCGTACGGAGAACGGGAGTTTATATGGTTATAAAGGAGGATTAGAGTACGACGCTGACGAGTCTAAAGCGCAAAAAGGCAATTTTTAGAGGTGGCCTAGGGTTATGGGCATTTTGCTTTACATCCCTGAAATCCCACCAATCTGAAAGGAGGGAGTCATGCAGACAGATCAGAAAGAATTCAAAAAAATACTTTTCCCCATTGATTTTTCCGAGCCTACCAAAAAAATCATACCTTATGTATTAACAATGGCAGACAAATTCGGAGCAGAAGTTCACATACTGTTTGTTTCCAGCACAGTTGAGCACTTCAAGAGCATTTATGTTCCGCATCCGGCCGTAAACAGTTTTGAAAAAGAAATTGCTGAAGGGGCCAAAAGGAAAATTGATGAATACACCGAGGATAATTTCCCACCCAAACAACAGCCTATAAAAGCAGTAAGGTTGGGAGATCCTGCAGATGAAATAATCAAATACGT
The DNA here is from genome assembly GCF_000426225.1 of Desulforegula conservatrix Mb1Pa. Lineage (NCBI taxonomy): Bacteria > Pseudomonadati > Thermodesulfobacteriota > Desulfobacteria > Desulfobacterales > Desulforegulaceae > Desulforegula > Desulforegula conservatrix. Next base: position 42,633 of record NZ_AUEY01000010.1, on the reverse strand, counting down.
TGAAGAAAACGCTATAGACCTTGCCATTGTTGGAACACACGCAAGAAAAGGCCTGGAAAGGATAATATACGGCAGCGTTGCAAGAAGTGTTTTTGAGAGATCAAAAATACCAATTATGGTAATCAATCCCTATCTTCTTTAGAAACGCCATCCTGCCATGATATTGACCCGGTGAAGCGCAATGCTTAACGCTTCACCGCGATGCTGAAACTATGCCTTCACCCTATGTGCTGCCATTCTTTTTTTTGACCTTTTGCTGTCTTTTTATGGTTTTTGCAATCATGTCGGGCATCAAAAAAATATGTGGTTATGTTCAATTCTCAGTAGCATTTGAAAGTTCATGGGCTTAACATTTTTAAAACTCTAAAAATATCAGGCTTAACGTCGGATTACGGACAAAGGGCGTCCTAATCCGACCTACGCATCACCCTTTTTTGATGGCAAATTAACCATAAAAGGCACTTCTTAACTGAAAATCAGGCAGAGCTACATAAAAATATTGATATTTTAGTGGTTGAATTTTTTTAAAAGGTTAACTAAATGAATATTCAATTAAGCTTTCTAATAATTAAAAGCCGGAACTAAATGAAGAAAAGACAGACCGCAGAAATAAGAAAACCTGAAATCATAAGCAATTTTTACCAAGTCATCATTGAAGAGGGATTCGAAAATGCCTCGATCCAGAAGGTTGCAAAAAGAATGGGGATTCACCCTAGTCTGATCATCCACTATTTTGCATCAAAGGAAAATATGGTGATGGGACTGGTTGACCTTGTGCTTGAATCCAACTCCAATCTTTTTACAGGACTTCCTCCTTACGACTTTTCCCCGGAAAAAAGGCTCAAATCCCTTATCGGGATTATATGGAGCCAGGACTGGCAGACAAACATCGACATTTCAGTTGTTTATGCCGTTTTGTCCATGGGATACAGAAACACCAAGGTTTTTGAAAGAATTCTGAATCTTTACACATCCTATAAACTGTTTCTTAAAACAGAACTTTCAAGATTCAGTGAGGCAGGAATAATAAGCGGCATTGATCCTGAAAACGCAGCTGATATTATTATTTCAATGTCTGAAGGCTCCCACTATTTCATGCCGTTTCATATAAAACATGAGGAAATTGAAGCACACAGACAAAGAATGATGGATGCGGCTTTAAAGCTGCTGAATTATAAGGGCATGGAACCATGAAATCTGCAAGCAATCCAAATGCACAAAAAAAAGAAAGAAAACTTCTGCCTGTGATAGATCTCAAATGCTTCGGATGCGGAAGCGAAAATCCTCATGGCCTCAGAATGAGATTCGAGACTGATGGTTCGAGACTCTATTCAAGACTGTCCATCGCAGAGCATCTAAGGGGCTGGAGCAACCTTGCCCACGGAGGCGTCATTTCGTCCATCCTTGATGAAGTGATGAGCTGGACAGCAATATGCCTGAGCGAACGACTAATTCTTACAAAAAAGATGGAGGTCGAGTTCCTGAGACCTGTTTTAATTAAAGAGGAAATATTCGCGGAAGGCTGGTCAGACGAGATCATAGATGGCCGGACAGCAATAATTTCGGCCCACATAACGGATGCAAAAGGCAATGTACTTGCACGGGCAAAAGGGAATTTTGCACTTCTAAAAAAATCCAGTTTTGAAAGGCTGGGAATAACAGTTGAAAATCTGCCCAACAGCATTGAAACTCTTCTTGAAATTGTGGCAAATCTCAAAAATATGGATGAAGACAAATGAAATCAGGACTAATTGAATTCAGGGCCGGAGAATCAGCATACAGGATAATAAAGGAAAAAGGTCTTTCTTCTGATGACGTCAAGGTGGTTGCAGGAGCGTCAGGAGCCGCAAAATGGCTTGTCCTTGCAGGACTTGACAAGTATCTTTTTTCTGACTGGTTCAAGGATAGAACAAACCCTCTGTTTCTTGTGGGGTCATCAATAGGAGCATGGAGATTTGCAACAGCATCCTGTCCTGATCCTGAAAAATCAATTTCCAACTTAGAGTATGGATACATTAACCAGAAATACGATGGGAAACCGACTCCGGGAGAAGTAAGCAGTGTAGGCTGGGATATTCTTGGAAAACTTTTCGATGAAAAATCATCCATGCATGCCCTGAACCATCCGTTCATGCGTCTAAGTATACTGACAGCAAGAAGCAGGGGCATTCTTTCAACAGAATCAAAAATCAGAACCACCCTTGGAATTACCGCTGCCGCAATGGCAAATGCCGTTGACAGAAAATACCTCGGATATTTCTTCGAACGCGCCATGTTCTCTGATTTCAGGGATCTCCCGCATTTTTTTAATATGGATGAATTCCCGATTTCCCAAATAAGGCTTGATGAACATAATCTAAAACAGGCTGTAATGGCATCTGGCTCCATACCAATCATAATGGAGCCTGTGACAGGCATTAATAATGCGAAACCGGGAGTTTACAGGGATGGAGGCATAATAGACTATCACCTCGACATCCCATTTCTGCCTGTTGAGTCCGAGGGGATAACTCTTTATCCCCATTATGCTGGCCAGATAATTCCGGGCTGGTTTGATAAATACCTGAAAAAAAGAAGGCCGGACATGGAAAATATGTCTTCTGTTCTTCTTGTTTACCCTTCTGAAAAATTCGTAAAAATGCTGCCTTATTCAAAAATCCCGGACAGAAACGATTTCACCAGATTTTTGAACAAAGACAAAGAAAGAATAGCATACTGGACAAAGGCTGCGGAAATGAGCAAAATGATAGCTGATGAATTTCATGACATTGTTGATTCAGGAAGAATCAAAAATACTGTTAAGCACATGAATACTCTTTGGCCTGACAGATTGTAGTTTTTTTGGGGTCAACTCAAAACGACGCTTAAATTCTAATTTTGATAGGCTAAAGTCAGAAAAAGGCTTCAGCGCGTGCCGGACTTGATCCGGCATTTTTGTATTTTCAGATACTTCTGGATTCAGGCTCCCGGTTTTCACAAGAACAGGCCCCGCCGGAGGCCGCTTTTTTATTAAAAGCAATACTTAGTCAGTGGAATAACATTTAACTGGACAAAGCCATAAACAATGCCCCTCCTGTGCGTCCTCATCCTTGCCGTCATAAAAAGGTGTCGGCGTCATACCTGATTTGATCCGGCATCTTTGTATTTTCAATTACTTCTGGATTCCGGACTTCGTCTGAATGACGATAATCTGACTTTTTGCAAGACCATCAACAAATGATAACAGGTAAAAAAAATCTATCACAGCGGTAAAAAGGAGAACAGCCTTTGCTTTCAGCTCCTCCGTAATTTTTGAGACTTTATCAATTTTTATTTTTCCGATTTCATGATTTATTCTATACATAAAATATATGCCTTTTTTCTTAAGTAATTTCTTGTATAAATAACAGATTAGAGGTAATACCAGTATCCGAAATATCTTCCGGAGGTTATAAATGAGCTCTTCCAAACCATTAAAGCCAGCGCATTTTGCTGAACATCAACTCATGACGTCTATTCTTCAAGGAGAATACAGCGCTGGATCCCCCCTACCGGGTGAGAGGGAGCTTTCCCTGCAACTTGGAGTTACAAGGCCAACCCTGAGGGAAACCCTGCATAAGCTTGCGGCAGAGGGCTGGATAACGATTCAGCATGGGAAACAGACTGTGGTTAATAATTATTTTGAAGCGGGCGGACTAAGGATGCTGAGCACGCTCATAAAATACTCGGTAAATCTGCCAGAGGGCTTCATTTTGAATCTCCTTGAAGTCAGAGGAGTAATCTTTCCTGCAATCGCAAGGGCTGCCGCAAAAAATGACTCCAAGACCTTGCTGTCTCATTTAAAAGAATCAGAATCATTATCAGATGATCCTGATTCTTTTCTGAATTTTGACTGGAAACTTCAGATTCTCATTGCAAAAATTTCTGGCAACCCGGTCTGGACATTGCTTTTAAATGATTTTGCCGCAGTGTTTGGAAATATGGCCGCAAAATATTTCAGCATTCCAAAAAACAGAACCTTATCAAGGATTTATTATAAGGAATTCATAAGAGCGTTATCAGAAGATGGAGACGTAGTTGAAGCAGTTGTAAAAAGTGCTCTGAAACAGAGTTCGAGCTCATGGAAAGAACTTATCAGCAGCAATAATATTTGAACTAAAACATATTATAGTTTTTGATTTAAGGTGAATGAATGGATTTTTCGAGTCTTCCTGTAAGTGCCGATGTGGTAATCGCCGGAGGAGGGATAACGGGCGCCGGAGTTTTAAGGGAAGCCATAAGAATGGGACTTAGCGCAGTTCTGATAGAACAGAAGGACTATGCATGGGGCACTTCCAGCAAATCATCAAAACTTATTCACGGTGGTTTGCGGTATCTCAAGGAAGGCAAAGTCCATCTCACCATGGATTCGGTTATTCACAGGGAAAGACTAATCAGGGAAGCACCGGGGCTTGTCTCATCCCTTGGATTTTATATGCCTGTATACGAAGACAAGGGCCCTGGAAAACTGATGCTTGAAACAGGCCTTACGGTATACGACCTGATATCAAAAAAAAAACAGCATCATTATCTCGACAGAGATGAATTTACAAAAATTCTGCCGGGGCTTGATAAAAAAGGCTTAAAGGGTGGTTTTTATTTTCATGATGCCCAGGTTGACGATTCAAGGCTTGTACAGAGACTCATAAGTGAATCGAAGGCTCTTGGAGGCTATTCAGTTAATTATACCAGGCTTACGGATATCCACAGAGACCTCAAGGGCATGGTAAATGCGGTAACGGTTCAAGATATAGAGACAGGAAAGCCCCATGAAATCAAGACAAAAGCTGTAATTAATGCCACAGGAGCTTGGGCTGAGAGCATTATGAAATCACCAAATCCTGCTTATCACCTGAGGCCTCTCAGGGGCAGCCATCTTGTATTTCCAAAAGAAACTTTTTCCTTTAACGACGCAGTCACACTTATCCACCCTTCTGACAAGCGCCCTCTTTTCATTATTCCGTGGGAATCCGTATATATTTTTGGAACCACTGACATTGACCACAAAAATGATCTGAGTAAAGAACCATCAATGACAAAACAGGAGGCTGTTTATCTTATTGAGGCTCTTGATTACTATTTCGGAAGCCTTGGCAAAGGCATCAAAGATGCCATATCATCATTTTCCGGAATAAGACCTGTGTTAAGCAGGGGTAATGTGCCTCCGTCAAAAGAATCCAGGGAGCACGCAGTCTGGGAGAATAAAGGTCTTGTAACAGTTACCGGCGGTAAACTTACAACTTTCAGAAAGCTTGCCTGGGACGCACTCAAAGCCGCAAAAGCATATATATCTATAAATAAGGGAATAAACGAGAAACAGCCTGCTTTCACTTTAAACGCTTCAACTCGCTCAGACAGCGATCTGATTTCAGAGAGAGCATGGAAAAGGCTTTCAGGAAGATATGGAAAAAATGCACATGATATTATCAAAGGATGGGATGGCAAGGTTACAGAAATATCTGGCTGTGAAATAACATGGGCTGAATTAAAATTCAGCTCAGCAAACGAGCAAATCCGCCATCTTTCCGATCTTCTTCAGAGAAGAACAAGACTCGGGCTTCTACTTCCAAATGGTGGTAGCGAAATTTTGGATGAACTTGGGCAAATAGTTAAACCTGTTTTAGGCTGGGATGAACATAAGTGGAATGAAGAAGTAGAAATCTATAAAAAAGAATGGCAGAAGTTCCATCGTCCGCCCGTAATATAAAAAACCCCCTCATGGTTTTAATAGCCATGAGGGGTACAAAAATGACAAGGTCGCAAAAAGCCCTATTCCCGACATTCCGGTGCAGGCCTGAATCCATAACTTACTGAAAAGACTGAATACCGGATCAAGTCCGGCATGACGCCGACGCCTTTTTGGGACTTTTTGCGAATCCATCAAAAATATGCGGACTTATTTTTTGAGCCTTTTTAAGGCAATGACAAGGCTTGTCTGAAGCCTTGAAATTGATTCGGCAAGTACTCCGATCTCGTCTTTTGTATCAATATCAATTTTCAAGTCCATTTCACCAAGACTCATCTTGTTTGCGGCATCCGCCAGGAAAAGGACTGGCCTGGTGATGGATTTTCCAACAATAACCGCCAGAATCACTGATATCAGCGTTGACAACAACAAAATAGCAATGGCAAGTATCTGGAACTGCCTGATGCTGGCAAAAATTTCTGATTCATCCTGCCTGACAGAAAGCATCCAGTCATTTGATACTTTAACACTTACGGCCAATACACTCTGGCCCATTTCATTCTTGAAATACACTGGCTTGGAAGAATTGCCGGATCTGGCAGCTTTTATTAAAGGATCATCACTAAGATTTTTCTGTTCAAGATTATATTCCGGTTTAGGATGCGATATTACCTTGTTTTCCCCATCCACCATAAAAGCATAACCTGTTCTGCCATTTTTCCATGTGGCAACTGTAGTGGAAAGTCTATCAATATTCATAGCAGCTCCAAGAACGCCAATAATTTCATCCCCGCTTTTAATAGGCACAGCCATTACAAGCGCTGGTTTTTTTGAAGTTTTGCCGATAAGAGTCTCAAAAGCAAATGCCTTGCCAGACATTACTTCTTTGAAATAGCCTCTGTCAGAGTAGTTCTGAGCCTCACCATTATCTGTCCTTGAAATATTATGGCCTGATTTATCAACGGTGAAGACAAGATAGACCCAAGGAAATTCCTCCTGAAACGATTTGATTATTTTGTCCTGGGAGTCTTTTTCCATTGACTGGATACCAGGCTGTTTTGAAACCATTATCAGGCTTCTCGTATTTTTATCTATCCACTCATTCACCTGCCCTGCCATTCCACTTGCGGTCTGGGACAGAAGATTTTCAGCATCGGCTCTCAGTACATTCATATTATGAATATAATTTGAGATACCTAAGATCAGTAAAGGGAAAACAGACACTATAAGAATAAGAATGCTCAACTTCTGTGAAATCCCAAACTTTATTCCGGTACTGCCCTTATCCTGGTTTATTTGGCCGTCCATCGTTTCCTCCCTTATCTCATCTTAAGTATTCAGCCATTATTTTAATAAATGACTGTTTTGATATATTATCTGTAATTTCAGATGCAATTGCCCTGATGATTGCAGCACCATTTTCTTTTTTTAAATTATTTCTGGATAGACCTGATTCTTCCATGGCCTCCTCAATCAGAAATTCGGCCATGGGGCCTATTGCCCTTTTAAGATTCAATTCCAGGGCTGAAAAAAAATCATTCCCAAGATACAGTGACTTTGGTTCATATTTTTCAAGGAGTCCCAATTCGATCAGCCTGGAAAGCAACAAAGCTACTTTTTGCGGAGATAGTCCTGATTCCTCAACTATTTGTGAAGCTGGTTCATCTTCCTTGACCGAAAAAAAAATATGCATCATGTTGCCGTCCAGAGTAAATTCTCCTGCTCTGCCACTGTTCAGGCTTTTTCTTAAAAATGTCGAATTCAGCTGTTCAGCAGTTATTTTCATTCGGGTTCCTTGTATTTATGAAAACTTAAGCGGTTTTTGCAGATTAAGTCGGGGTATTTCAGATTGTTTTTTGAATATAGCTTGGGATTTGATATGTATCAATTACTTTTTAATAATCATAAATACACTATCAGCAGGAACTTGTTTCAGGCAGATAGCATAATCGTTTTTTGAATCTTAATTGTAATGAGGCTCACGATGTTTTCTGAACTTGCCAGATTTTTTGGCTTAAAGACATCTCAAAAAATAAAACAAATACAGGAAAAGACTATTGCTATTGAAAAAGAAAGCACTGAACCGAAAAAAACAGTTAATGAAGAGCCTGTAAATAATCAAGCTGATATTGTTAATGATTCAGTCCAAATTGCAAAAATTACTGAAAAACCACAGAAAAAAATCGCCGGAAATAAAAAATCAAAAAACGGATTACCGGTTCTATCGGAAAACTTCGATTTTTCAACCGCCTTTTCAGAAGAACACGAAGACAATTCTTATATAAACACTGAAAAACAAGAACATACAGAGATTCCAGAAATAATAGTAAAACAGTCAGAACCAGCTCCGCTTAAAGCAAAAAAAATGGTTCCCATAAAAACTGACAGAAAAGGAATACCAAAATTATCGTCGGTTCATGATCTTGAAGCTCTTATGATTTCAGGGATAGAAGGCATTGAAAGAACAGAGATACCACAGGCTCCAAAAAGGACGAATACGGATAAACCAATCATAAAACCCCTCAAGGACAAGAACAGGATACCCATTCTTTCTGAAACAATTGATCTTACAAAGGTATTTGGATCCGATTCAGATCAAAGATTCCATGATCTCCTTAGCAAAAATCTCGAAGGTAAATCTAAAAATGCTCTATTAAGGGAGAAAAAAGAAAAAACTGAAAAACCCATGCCTGTTCCAGTGGAGCAGAGAATCAAGAGATATCCTGGCCCCCAGGAAGATCTTGACCTTCACGGCTTTACAGCTATTGAGGCAGACAGAAAAACCGATATTTTCATCAGATCAGCGAGACGCAGAGGGCTTTTTACAGTGAAAATAATCGTTGGAAAGGGAACTCACTCCCAGGGAAGAGCTGTTTTGCCTGACGTGGTCGAAGACAGGCTGGCAGCTTTAAAAAATGAAAAGGAAATTCTTACGTTCAGATGGGAAAAAAGGCTCAAGACTCAAAGTGGATCAGTTATAGCGTATTTGAATCAGTATGACTGAAGCTGCGAAGGTTAATATAAAATCAAAACAGGCCGATTCCTATCATTTAAGAGTCTTTTCAACATCTAAGGGGAACACAGCCAAAGTAGAAAGGCTGAATCGTTACAAAAACAAATCCCGGAAACAATTTTTTAAGATGTTTTTCGGATATTCCCTCTCAGATCTTTTCAAATGAACAATCACTAAAAAAATCAAAAAAGGCATATATGCTTGGATATCTTACACTTGTTCTCGTCTGTCAGCTCACAGGAGAAATAATTGCAAAATTAACCGGGTTGCCTGTTCCCGGGCCTGTAATTGGCATGGTTATTCTGTTCCTTATACTGTGTTTGCTTGGAAAAGTGCCCAAGGAACTTGAAAATGTCAGCAATTCTCTTCTTGGATATCTGACCTTACTGTTCGTTCCTGCCGGAGTCGGGGTTATTACAAATACAGATATTATTTTGAAGTCATGGGCTCCGATAACTGGAGCAATAGTCTTTGGTACAGCTATAACCATTGGAGTTACGGGATTTTTCATGCAATGTCTCAACAAGTTCATGATTTCAAGGCAACAAGGAAAAAGGCAATGATAGAAAACACTCAGAAGTTGTGGCCTCATCTATCTGCCTCCCCAATTTTATGGTTGACACTCACAATGCTTGTTTTTCTTGCTGGTCTAAGGATCTTTGTAAAATCAGGCCGTAATCCGCTTCTTAATCCTGTAATGATTTCAGTCATTGCAATTGTCGGTCTTCTTAAAATTACAGGAACAGACTATCAGACCTATTTCAAGGGGGCTCAGTTCATACATTTTTTGCTTGGCCCTGCGACTGTGGTGCTTGCAATCCCATTGTACAAGCAGATAGGGATCATTAAAAAGGCTTTTTTTCCAATTACACTCAGCCTTGCCATAGGATCATTAACAGGAATCCTTAGCGCTGTTACAATTGCCCGTAATTTAGGAGGTGATAAAACAGTAGTTCTGTCCCTTGCCCCTAAATCCATAACAACCCCAATAGCCATGGCAGTTTCAGAACAGATAAAAGGCCTGCCGTCACTCACAGCAGTTGTTGTTGTTCTGACTGGCATAACTGGCGCTGTCATGGGAGATATAATTTTGAACAAGCTAAGAATAAAGGATGAAATGGCTCGCGGACTTGCATTTGGGGTTGCTGCACACGGGGTAGGAACTGCCCATGCGATTCAGGCAAGCCAGATTGCAGGAGCTTTCGCTGGACTTGCAATGGGACTAAACGGACTTTTTACGGCTATTCTGCTTCCAGGAATCATAAATTTTATCTACTGATTGAGACCGTAAATATCGTCTGCTATAGGAATCCTGTCTTAATAAAAACCACAGGTTTTTTGCGAAGCTTTTTTTCAAAAAAAACGACCTGCCGACAAAAATCTGCCTTCATATTACGGACAAAGAACCTCCTATTCGACCGACGCATCGCACTTGTTTTAATGGCAAATTACCATACGAGGCTTTGATCAAGCTGCTTTTCCACTTGATACTTCGATCCCCAGATGTTTAAAATATCTTTCCTGGATTTAGTATCCCGGCAGGATCAAAGGCCTTTTTGATATCCCTCATGAGCTTTATTTCAACAGGACCTATTTCTTTAGTCATGTAATCCAACTTTGTTATTCCGATGCCGTGCTCGCCAGAGATTGTGCCTCCAAGCTTGAGTGTATAGTCAAAAATATCATCAACAGCCTTATGTGCCTTACCAAGGGCAATCTTATCCTTTTTGTCCAGCATCACATTAACGTGGATATTGCCGTCTCCGGCATGGCCGAATGCAACTATCGCAAGGCCAGAGTCTTTGCTTAATTTTTCAAGAAATTCTGTCATCAATGGTATTTTTGATCGAGGTACAACAATGTCTTCATTAATCTTGTCAGGGGCAATCTGATAAACAGCCGGAGACAAAGCTTTCCTTGCTTTCCAGATATTTTCAGTTTCCTCCTTTGTTTTTGCAATCTTAGTTTCAGAAGCGCCGCAATCCCTGCATGCAGTTTCAAGTTCGAAAATGGCTGTACCTGCTTCCGAATCTGTCCTTCCGTCACTCTCTATAATAAGGAGTGCTCCGGCATCAACAGGCAGACCTGACTTGAGATATCCTTCTGCGCATCTTATGGCGGCATTGTCCAGATATTCAACAGCACTCGGCACAAGGCCCCGCCTGATAATCTCTGAAACAGCAGATGCGGCATCGTGCATTTTAGGAAAAACAGCAGTCATTGTTTTTTTATGTTTTGGCAAAGGCAGAAGTTTCAGAGTCATTTCCGTAATTACGGCAAGAGTGCCTTCTGATCCGACAATAAGTTTTGTAAGATCATAACCTACAACTCCTTTTGCCGTCTGAACACCTGTCTTTATGATTTCACCAGTTGGAAGAACCGCTTTCAGACCAAGGACATAGTCACGTGTAACTCCATATTTTACGGCCCTAGGGCCGCCGGCGCATTCGGCAAGGTTCCCACCTAATGTAGAAAATGCCGAGCTTGATGGATCAGGCGGATAAAAAAGCCCCCTGGATTCAACTGCTCTATGAAAATCGGCGGTTATGACTCCGGTTTCTGCAACTGCAACAAGATTGTCAGTGTCAATATTCATTATATTGTTCAATCGTGTAAGAACCAGTACCACGCCGCCCTGTACGGCTACAGAACCTCCTGTAGTACCTGATCCGCTTCCCCTTGGAATAACATTGAACCTGTATTTTGTGGCAAGCTTCAGGATTGAAGATATCTCACCTGCGGATCCTGGGAAAACTACCGCATCCGGCATGAAAATTCTTCCTGTGGCATCATAGGAATAACAGTACCTGTCCGCTTCGGAAATTTTAATATTTTCCACACCTGAGATTTTCTGAATTTCTTTGATTATGTTTTTTGAAAGGTTCACGGTCATCCTTATATATTATAGCCTATGCGCCCCATGGACTTGGGAATAAGACACGAATGCTTTAATGGAAGGCATAATAACAAAAAACCCCGGTTTTTCAACCAGGGTTAGTCATAATTACTTGATTTTCTATTTTTTATCAGACTCTGCCGTGTTCAATCTTTTTGGATATATGAGCCACCTGCTTGGATATCGGAGAATTCAGTTTTATGGCTTTTTCAATGGAATTAATGGAATGAATCGCTGTAGCATGGTACCTGTTGAAACTCTTGCCTATTACCTGAAGGGGCTGGTCAGTATAACGCCTTGAAAGATAAATTGCGACCTGCCTCGGAGTAACAACAGTTTTCTTCCTGGAATTCGACTCAAGTTCTTCAGTAGTAACCTTATATTCACTGCACACAAGCTCTTTGATGAAATCAATGGTTATCTTCTTGGACTCCTTGACCATATTTTTCACAACAGTACCAGCCAGACTAAGATCGAGAGGGATTCCAAGGAGTGAGGATTTTGTTGTAACTCCAAGAATACCGCTTTCAAGCTGGCGGACATTATCGCTCAGTTCGGACGCAAGATATTCCATTACATCCATTGGAACCGCAAAACCATAATCAAGGGCTTTACGCTTTAGAATACGCACCCTGGTTCTGAAGTTGGGCGGCTCAATATTTGTTATCATGCCGGATGAAAGTCTTGACTTCAGCTGGTCATTTATTTTCGGAATCTCGCCAGGGAGATGACATGAACTGAAAATCACCTTTTTATTTGATTCATAAAGATAATCCAGTATTTGAACAAGTTCTGTCTGTGTTCTTGTTTTGCCTGTAAGAAAATGCACGTCTTCCATAAGAAGAACATCACAGTTGTTCCTGTATTTTTCCTTAAAAGTATCAAGACTGTCGGTCTGCATTGCTCCGACCATCTCACCTGCAAAATCTTCTGCACTTATATAATAAACCCTCTCTCCTGGATTTTTTGCAAGTATCTGATGCCCGACTGCCTGGGAAAGATGACTTTTGCCAAGACCGGTATCAGATAAAAGAAAAAGGGAATTTGTGTGATTCCTGTTTTTGGATGCCAAAGAAAGAGCTGCTGTATATGCAAAATCACTGTTGTTGCCAACTACAAAACGATCAAATGTATAATTGTCCCTGAGCAGTCTTCCACTCATAAGCTTTGGCTTTTCAGTCGGGAGAGAAAGCTGGATTGGAGCTTGAGCAGATGCTGTTCTTCTTGTGCCCCTGCCTGTGGATTCACTGCCTTTGCCAACACCGAAGCTTATATTGTAGCGTTTATTGTGTTTTTCAAGAAAAGCGTCAGAAATAACCTGAAGATAATTATCCCTGACCCTTTTCTGGGAAAACAAATTAGGGCAAAGCAGCACTATTTCTGACTCGTCAAGAGAGCCTAAGCTGATGGGCTCTATCCACATTCTGTATGAATGCGCCGGAAGCTGATCTTTCAGATAACCCTTTATGCCCGCCCAAATATTTTCCATAATAGCCCTATCCTAATACCAGACAACGTCAATTTAAACACTTGTCCCCAAAAAAAGACAATAAATCATACTACCCCGACAAGCTAAGCCCGCCGATTTTTTATTAAATAAGTATTTGTTTTTTTGGATAAAAAAAGAATCTTAAAAAATAGACTTCAGGATTCATGAAAAGCTTATTACTGAATCGAGGGTTTAATTATGCCAAACCCATGGAAGAGTCAAAGCCAATGAAACGTCTTTATGAAATCTTAGGAGGAATTACGACAATCACACACAAAATACTGATATATTTATGTTTTTATTCTTCATCGACCGATAATCCTTTTAAATACAAAGGATTCCTCATTTTTAATTTTTTCTGAATGATTCTTGCGGTCTTGGCAGTTTTTAGTCAACAAACTAAATACTTAAACTCTTATTTTTGCCAATTTTTAGCTATTTTCTTTGATTTTCTAATAAATAGCCATATTAGAAGATAATATATGAATACACTTCCTTTATCAACCAAGGATAAAGAAGAATACTTATCAACAAGTATATACCATTCTGTATTTATAGTGTTTTCCTATACCAGCACTTGTATGACCATGGAGATTCAAAAAAAATATTTAATTTTTATTCTTTAATATAAGTTAGTTGCAAATATGTTAACAACTATACGGCATCTTTTGAACATTATTACACATCTTTTTAGTCAACCACATCACAATCATTTTTTTCCACTCCTAAACTAATGAAAAAAATTGAATTTGGGCTCATTAACTGCAATACTATGTCTAAATAGACCCGAAACAGGAGATGTTTATGAGCGATTTTAAGCCTTTAGTGGCAATTACAATGGGTGATCCAGCTGGCATAGGGCCGGAGATTGTTATAAAAGCCCTGAATTTTAAAGAAATTTATGATCATTGCCGTCCTTTTGTTGTCGGAGACAAAAATCTAATCGGATGGCTGAATACAAAGAACAAGTCTGACTCAGATATTGTGGAAATAAACAGCCCTGATAAAGCTATCTACAGGACCGGAACTATTAATATCATAAATACATCTAATCTAAACCCAGAAAACCTGAAATGGGGGCAGGCAACTCCTGAAACAGGTGCTGCCATGACTTCTTATATTTTAAAAGCAGTCGAAATGGTTTCCAAAGGCGAAGCCCATGCAATGGCAACAGCGCCAATCAGCAAATATGCAATGCAGCTTGCAGGCTTTCACTATCCTGGGCACACAGAGCTTATTGCTGAAAAAACCGGCTGCCAGAACTTTGCAATGATGCTTGCAGGAAGCAGAATAAGGACCGCTCTTGTAACAATACACACTCCTCTTTCAAAGGTTCCATCACTTATTACAGAAGAATCTGTACTCAGAATCATAAGGCTGACCCACCACAGCCTGTTATCAAGATTCGGAATCGACAACCCAAGGATCGCCGTGGCGGGCCTCAATCCCCACGCAGGAGAGGGAGGCATGTTTGGGTACGAAGAATCAGAAATAATCGAACCAGCAATTAACAGGGCCGTTTCTGAGGGCATCAACGCGAGTGGACCACATCCACCAGACACAGTTTATTTCCACGCAAACAATGGCCTTTATGACGCAGTTGTATGTATGTATCATGATCAGGGGCTTATTCCATTCAAACTTGTTCATTTCGAAGACGGGGTCAACACTACGCTCGGACTTCCAATCATACGCACATCTGTGGATCACGGGACTGCCTATGACATTGCTGGAAAAGGAATAGCAAATCCCTTGAGCATGATTGCCGCAATAAAGATGGCAGCGGAACATGCCGTAAATCTTACAAGATTCAATAAATTGAATTGAAGTAATGGAGATTACATATTTATCAAACTTGCCTTCAGATTATTCGTTCTTAACTTCCAAAAAGTATCTTGTAAAGATGGAGGCTTTTTAAAAGGCTATGTTCCCCTTAGGAGCTGTAGCAAAATAACATGACCACTTAAATGTGTTAACGTTTTGTAATTATACATATAAATCATTACAAAATGACCATGTTATTATTTTACAAGCCCTTAGATGTTAAAAAGTGAAATAATAATCCTTTTTGGACTTATGGATCTTGGGGAACTTTTTGTAAAAAGGCCCTTAAGTACCCTCAAAAACTTTATGTCTTTATTATGATCAGACGCAAATGCCATAAAATTGTGCTTGAACCGTCTAATTACCTGAAAGTTTTTGCGGAGCTTTTTTCAAAAAGCGACCCGCCTGAGGCCGTTTTTTATTAAAAGTATTAGTTAGTTATTGGAATGATAAAATATTCCACACTTAACGGGAACAGAGCCTTTTAAAAAGTCTCCACTCTAATAAATAAGTTTGATGAATAGTTATGCTATTGATAACTTCGGTTCCGGAGAACAGATATAAATGAGTTCAGATTCTATCCATGTCAGAGGCGCAAGACAACACAACCTCAAGAACATTGACGTACAGATACCAAGAAACAAACTTGTGGTCATAACAGGCCTTTCAGGCTCAGGGAAATCCACACTTGCTTTTGACACCCTCTATGCAGAAGGACAAAGAAGATATGTGGAATCCCTTTCAACATATGCACGTCAGTTCCTTGGACAGATGGACAAACCGGATGTGGATTCAATCGAAGGGCTGTCTCCTGCCATTGCCATTGAACAGAAAACAGCAGGGCATAATCCACGCTCGACTGTCGGAACCATTACAGAAATATATGATTATATAAGACTTCTTTTTGCAAGGACAGGAGTCCCCCACTGTCATGTCTGCGGAAAAATCATACAGTCCCAGAGCCTTGACCAGATAGTGGATCAGGTAATGGGAATGGAAGAAGGCACAAGAATCTTTATCCTGTCACCAGTTGCAAAACTTCAGAAAGGTACACATGAAAAACTGTTCACCACTATAAGAAAAGGCGGATTCGCAAGAGTAAGGGTAAATGGTGAAATATTCGACATTGAAGAAGTTCCTGTTCTTGATAAAAACAAAAAACACACTATTGAAATTGTTGTGGACAGACTTGTTGTCAAACCAGAAATAAGAACAAGGCTTGCGGATTCAATAGAGCTTTCAATTTCCAATTCGGGAGGCAACGCAGTTATTGAAACTGCTTCAGGTGAAGCATTTTTCTTCAGTGAAAATGCAGCATGCCGTGATTGCGGAATCAGCTATCCAGAATTCACACCTGCCAGTTTTTCCTTCAACTCACCCCATGGAGCTTGCACAGCCTGCGACGGACTCGGATCAACCACGGAGTTTGACCCAGGCCTTATAATTCCGGATAGGGATTTATCGCTTCGCGATGGTGCAGTAACACCTTGGTCAGGAAGAAGTTCCGTCCAGTTCACTGAGTTTCTTGATGCCCTGACAAATCACTATGGAATAGATATTTACACTCCGGTCAATAAACTTCCTGAAAAATTCCTTAATGTGCTTTTGTATGGATCTGGAGCTGAAGAAATCCCTTTTTATTTTGAAAGGGACGGGCAGAAGATCGTTTATAAGAAAAACTTTGAGGGGGTTATTCCCAATCTTAAAAGACGCTACAAGGAAACAAATTCGGCGTGGATGCGAGAGGAAATTAGCCAGTACATGAACTTCATTCCTTGCACAAGCTGCACAGGAACAAGGCTCAATCCAGCTGCAAGAAACGTAAGGGTGTCGGGTTTGACTGTCCCTGAAATGACGTCCCATTCCGTCGAAAAATGCCTTGATTGGTTCATGGATTTGAAACTTGAAGGAAAAAACAAGGTTATTTCAGAGCCAATAGTAAAAGAAATCACAGACAGACTATCTTTTTTAAAAAATGTCGGACTTAATTATCTTACTCTGAACAGAACCGCTTCTACCCTTTCAGGAGGAGAAAGCCAGAGAATCAGGCTCGCAACCCAGATAGGATCAAGACTGACAGGAGTAATGTATGTTCTTGATGAGCCGAGCATTGGCCTCCATCAAAGGGACAATCAGAGACTGATAACAACACTCAAAAATATGCGTGACTTAGGGAATACGGTTATTGTTGTCGAGCACGACTCTGAGACAATCACAGAATCGGATTACGTTATAGACATGGGCCCTGGAGCTGGAGTTCACGGTGGTGAGGTTGTCTTTGCAGGCACACCAGCTCAGTTGATTGAAGATGAGAAATCACTCACCGCCCTATATATGTCTGGCAAGGAAGAAATCAGAATCCCTGAGAAAAGAAGGACTTCCAAAAAACATATCATTCTTAAAGGCGCGTCAGAAAACAATCTAAAAAATGTCACTGCTGAATTTCCCATCGCCTGTCTGACATGCGTCACAGGAGTTTCAGGATCAGGCAAATCAACTCTTATCCTTGAAACCCTTAACAAGCTGCTGGCACGAAAGTTCTCGGAATCAAGAGCTGCGGCTGGAGCCAACAAAGGAATTGAAGGGCTTGAGCATATAGACAAAGTCGTTCACATTGACCAGTCACCAATAGGCAGAACTCCAAGGTCAAATCCAGGAACTTATACAGGGATCTTTTCCTTTATACGCGAGCTGTTTGCACAGACCCAGGAAGCAAAGGCAAGGGGCTACAAGCTTGGCCGTTTCAGCTTCAATGTAAAGGGCGGCAGATGTGAATCCTGCCAGGGCGATGGAATCATAAAGATTGAAATGCATTTTCTGCCGGATGTATATGTCGCCTGTGATGTCTGCAAAGGCAAGAGATATAACAGGGAAACCCTTGAGATTCATTATAAAGGCAAAAATATTTCTGATGTTCTTAACATGACAGTGGATCAGGCGGCAGATTTTTTTACGAACATCCCCTCAATCAAAATCAAGCTCCAGACTCTTCAGGATGTCGGACTTGGATATATAAGAATAGGCCAGGCAGCGACCACACTTTCAGGCGGAGAAGCCCAAAGAATCAAGTTAGCAAGGGAATTAAGCAAAAGAAGCACCGGCAGAACCATATACATCCTCGACGAGCCAACAACCGGCCTTCATATGGACGATATCAGAAAGCTGCTTGATGTTCTGGACAGATTAGTTGAATCAGGAAACACGATGATAGTCATTGAACACAATCTGGACGTAATTAAATTTGCCGATTACATTGTGGACCTGGGACCTGAAGGCGGAGACGGAGGAGGAGAAATAATAGCGACCGGAACTCCCGAGGAAGTTGCTGAAAACGAAAAATCACATACTGGAAAGTTTCTGAAACAAATTCTTCATAATGCCATATAAAAATAAAGGCATAGCAATTATCAAAGAAACACATCCGATTGTATTTCAAATAAAACTGGGGAACTTTTTTTTAAAAAAGTTCCCCAGACACCTCAAAAACTTAATTGGTTTTTATGCTAACAGCACATTATTTATATGTCATTGAAAATTTTTGCGGAGCTTTTTCCAAAAAGCGACCCGCCGGATGCAGCTTTTATACTTGAATATCAAATAGTTATTATATACATCCTCCGATATTTACCCGCTCTTTTTCTTGGAAACATCCATCTTTAAAAAAAGAGAATATATATTTTTCCTCCAGTTTTTTACAAACTGCCTTGCCTCGTCCTTAATCAAATCGTGAAAAAGCTCTTCTTCGCCGTGCTGATTATAATCAAGTGACAAACGCTCAATCTGGTCAATAAAAAATTTTTCCAGTTTGTCTGCGCAATCAGTAAGGGATTCAGCAGTTCCGAACGCTGCTTCCATATACCAATCAGCTGTCAGATTTTCCTCAAACCTGACATTCTCGTCCCATAGATCAAGAATCATGGAACCAAGCGGCATACAACCATTAAGATGATTCTTAAGCTCTTCAAACTCTTCATCTGAAAGCTCGGTTGTCATATGCTCCTGTTTATCGGCCTCTTCTTTTTCCGGGAACCACATCCTCATCATCTGGTAACCAGAATAATCATTGCCTTTTTCGCTACTGTAATCATCAAAATTGTTCATCTTACTCCGCCATAAATATTAAATTCACCAGCCAATTCTATTTTTTATAATTATTATAGATAAAAAGCGAGAGTAACTTGTAATGAATTCATTTTTTTTGAAAAAACAATCCAAATGCGAATAAAAATATCGGGTATTACCGTAAAGCATCATCCGGCTTCAAGTATTTCTGAAGAGATCATGCCGCCTTGTTATTCACTGGCCATGAAAGCGCCTTTTTAGAACAGACTCCTATGCATTCAGGGCATTTTAAGCAATCGCGTGAACCCACTTTCCCGCTATTTTTGAAATCAACAATTTGTATACCCATAGGACAAGCCTTTTCGCATATCCGGCATTCCCGACATAAATTCGATTTTATTTCAAGCTGGTTCTTGCCGCCACCCATGGCATTCTGCATTGTTCCCATTGGGCAGAAGGAACACCATGCTCTTGGATTAATAAATATACCAAGAATAACTCCCACAAGCGTTGTGACTGCACACATGATCCAGAACACATGCCCCCAGTGCTCCCAGCTTGTTGGGTTTCGCGATATTTGAAAAGTCATGAATCCCATAAGCGCTGCAAAAACAATCCATCTGAATTTCATAGACCGGAAAAAATCAGGAATTGGTAACTTTCTGCTGAACGGAGCAATAATCCTGTCAAAAAAACCGCCCCTTGGACATAAATTTCCGCATGCATATCTTCCATTTACTGATCCGAAAACCATTCCAAGTCCCATTACGACTGGAACCGTAAATCCGAGAACAGTATATCTCCATCCGAGCCCAATAACCAGAACCACTATTGGCGCAAGAATCCACTGTATTAATCTTCTGTTTCTGACATTTATCCTGTTTTTATCCATATCTGCCTTTTTCTTCATTTAGTTCCCCTCAATTTTTTGCAAATAGATTCCGTTACCGAGTTGCTCCTTATGAGAGACATCTATTTCGAAAAGTTACAAAAATAATTGAGATTTTCAGATCGAAATTTTCTTGATGGACTCGCAAAAAGTTAAAAAATGGCATTAGCGTCATGCCGAACTTGATCCGCATCTTTGTAATTTCAGCTACTTCTGGATTCCGGCATAGGCTGGAATGGCGGTAGTCGGACTTTTTGCGGCCTTGTAATTCTTAATAATCCTAAATTATGACTCATTCAGATATTCATCTGTTTTTTTCTCTAAAGTTTTCTCATTCATCCACCGAATAAAGTTTAAACGACATTAAGGAGGCTCCATGAAAATAAAAGGGTTCACCATCAATATGGGATCAGAGCGAGTATTCACCTCAAGTGACGCTTCATTTGAAAAAAGGGAAACCTTTCTTATTTCTCAAGGTGCACTCCCAAACAGTTTTTCAGGAGACAGGGTTTCAATTTCCAGGGAAAGTTCGGCAAAGATTCAGAGCGAAAAAAGCTTCGAAACTTCGTCAAAAACAGTTGTAAAAAGAACGGTCTCTGATGCGTCTGCAACAGCAAAACCTGTGATAGAATCAATAACAAGTGCTCTGAGCGGAAGAAAAACATCTGTAACCAGCCTCTATTCAAGGTCAGGCGATGAAAGAACAACTCAGCAACAGCAAAGAAACCGCCAGCCTGAAACCCAGACAGACTCGATAATGAAAATATCAAGATCATATGTACACAAGGAAAAAGAGTCTACTTCCATCGCATCTTCAGGAACAATCCATACAAGTGACGGAACTGAAATATCTTTCAATCTTTTCCTTAAAATGCAAAGAGGGCTTATGAAGGAGGGGTACGAGCAGACAATTGGTGATGCCAGACTGCTCACGGATCCCATTGTAATTAATCTTTCAGGCAAACCTCCTGAAATCTCAGACTCTGTATTCACTTTCGACATAGACTCAGACGGGACAGCTGACAAAGTGCATTCCCTTGAACAGGGGAATGGCTTTCTTGCCCTCGACAGAAACATGGACGGAAAAATTAATAACGGAACTGAGCTTTTCGGACCCTCAAGCGGGAATGGATTCGGAGAGTTATCTGCTTTAGATGGAAATTCTGACGGCTGGATTGATGAAAACGACGATTCTTTTTCCAAACTCGTTATATGGACCAAAGACGAAAATGGAGAGGACAAGCTTACTGATCTGAAGACAGCTGGTTTAGGCGCAATTTTCACAGGATCAAGAGATTCGGAATTCAGCATGCAGGGACAGGATGGAAACATCCAGGGAATTTTAAGGAAGACAGGCCTTTATGTTAAAGAAACAGGAGAAGTTCAGAACCTCTTTCAGATAGACCTTGCAAAGGAAGCACAACAACCGGCTTCCCAAACACAGTCATTATCAGCAGCCAGAAATCAAATGCCGGAAATGCTACTCCAGGCTGCAAATGATGCAAGAACATCAATGTTTCAGGCAATAAAAGAACAGATTGGCAAAATGAATGATAATATATCTAAAAATAGTGAATCTAATAACAAGGGATCTTCTGCCAAAGATGAGCTTTTTGAAAAATTGCAAAAGAGGCTCGATGACCTGATGAAATTTTTTGATGAAAAAATAAAAGAGTCAAATTCAAGGAATAACAGGACAAAGCAATCTTCGACTAAAAAGATTTCGACGTATATATGATGGTCTCTTTACGCTTTTCCTTGCCCTGTATAGTAGCTTACACTTAATAAAAGCATAGAAAGAGATTCATGGTTTACAAAGTCCAAGAGATTTCAACATTTTAGAATTTTTCAAGTTTACTTTTGCAAATATAGCATCTTCCTTTGTCTCTGTTAAAATGAAAAAGTCACAAAAAGTCCGGTGTGATGCGCGTGCCTTGCATGGTTAAATTGTCGTTAAATAAGACCAATTCGTAGGACGGATTAGAGCGTCCTTTGCTCGTAATCCGACATTGATCCGAATGTCGGCGGGTCGCTTTTTGAAAAAAAAGCCCCTCAAAAAATTTCAGGTAAATAGACCGTGTATGCACAACTTTAGGGCATTTTAGCCTGATAAGTCTGGCATTCCGGTGATGTTTTTTTTGACTTTTAGTTAGGTCATCAAAATCCGAATTAATTGTCAGAATACACTTAACTGGCAAAAATAGAGCTATAAGGAACCATCTCTTTTATCGCCAAAAAGAGAAGCCATGTTTATGTTTGTCCCAACTGCCAGATCTCTCTCGCTCCACTCAAAATCTGTAATCTCAAGTGATGCCATTTCTCCTACAGATCCTCTGAGCGTTATCATCTCATCAAGATGATCCAGAAACACATCTGCAATCTCAGGGTCAAACTGCTTCCCCCTTTCATTCTTGATAATTTCAGCCGCCACCTGAGGAGGATATGGTTTTTTATAAGGCCTTGCAGATGTCAATGCGTCAAAAGTATCTGCCACGGCAACTATTCTGCCGCATATGGGAATGGATTTTCCGGCAAGACCTTTTGGGTAGCCACATCCATCCCAACGTTCATGATGAGTAAGAGCGATATCGCAAGCCATTCTTATAATTGCGGGTTTTGAGTGAGCAAGGATTTTTGCGCCAATAATGGTATGGGTTTTCATTATTTCAAACTCATCAGGATCAAGTTTCCCGGGTTTGAGAAGTATTTTATCAGGAATACCGATCTTCCCGACATCATGCATTGGCGAGGCATACATGATTGTTTCCACAAAATCCGAAGGCATATTCATCCATTTTGCGATAAATGAACAATACTTGCTAATTCTTACAATATGGTCGCCTGTATCTTCATCCTTGTATTCAGAGGCAATAACCAGCCTGTTGACCGTATCAATATAGGCGTCTTTCAGCTCTGTGAAAGCCTGATTTCTCTGCTTCACCAGCGCTCTTTCATGGGTTACCCTTTTAAGACGTGCTAGAAGTTCTCCCAGATTGACGGGCTTATGAATAAAGTCCTTTGCGCCGAGTGCAATTATTTTCTCGTAAGTATAATCTTCAGCATAGCCTGTCATGACAATGATGTCCGTATCGTATTTTTCACGAATCCGGCCCATTAGCTCTATACCATTCATGTCCGGCATTCTGATGTCTGTTATTACAACGTCCGCATGAATGTTTTTGAGTATTCCAAGAGCCTCTGCCGCACTTCCGGCTGCTGTGCTCTGAAAACCGGCAAGTCTTATCGCATCCCTGTAAACAGTTCGAATGGGTTCTTCATCATCAACAACCAGCACATGAACTTCACTTTTCAAAAAAGGTTCTACAAAACTCATTAGGCCTCCGCCTTCAATTTTATGAGAAAGGCATCAAAATAATATTTAAACCTATGATTTAAAACTATCCAGCATTGCTTCGGCTTCCGCAAGATTATTTGCAAATGAGGCTTTATATCCTGCGTCAAGCTGTCCTTCCCCAAGGGTTAACTGAACCCATGTTTCAGGATCAAGCGCTTCTCTGTTAACGAGATTATCCAACCAAAACTCATTATTTACAACCCTTACGACAAAACGCATACCAAGCTTAGTCAAGCCTTTTTGCACACCCTTGACATCCTCAATAACTTTGACATCAAGGTTTGTCCAGTCGACCTTGAGAAATCTTATATCTAATATACAGCCAAAATCCGGTTTAAGCATTGAGGCTTCCTTCATTATAAGATCACACGTTTTGTTGAAATCAATGGAAGAAAGCCTGCTGAAAGATATATAAAGTCTGTTTCTATTAATATCAGCCTGAACAAGAGGATATATGCGCGAATGGCTTGACTCAAATCCTTTTTCAAATATTGACTCGGCTTTTGTCAAATCATCGACATAGGCAATATTGACTCCTGAAATCATTTCACTTTCTGCAAGGGCGGCTGCGAGCCAGACTTGGGATTCTGCTATTCGAACTATACCGCTTACGCTTTTTTCCTTCAACATCCTGTGCACATGAAGAATCTTCTCAAGATCCTCCTGCTCAATCCTTTCAACGGGTATTCTTAATCCCCTTATGTCTGTAATACATCCGAATCCAGGAGATAGCTCTTTCAGGGCCTCTCTGACATCGGCATTAAACCTGGAAATCTCAACCTTATCCATAACACCGAGAATCAAGTAAAGTCTGTTTTTCTCCGAATCAGCCCTGACCTGATAGCTCATAGATACCTCGTATGGAAGGATTTGAAAAGGAAGGCCAAAAGAACAGAAAATTTAAACAACATCATTATAAAACAGATATTGCTTTTCTTAGTCAACAAAAATCAGGCCAGAATCATGTCTTGTGTACTTTTTAAAGAAAACAGCCGTATTTTTCAGCAATGGCCATAATTTCCGATGCCTCAATATTCTTTCCTCTTTTAACACATCCAGCGGTGTAAATCCTACATTTTTCGCCCAATACGTTTAAAGCAGCATTTTTCTGAAAATCGTCAAGCCGGCCAGAGTCAATAAGCTGAGAAATTGAAATAATCCTGTATTTATCGAGGCTATCCATGGATGAAAGCTGCCCCTCATGCCCTCCCCTTTTCATCACAAGCGGTTCATCTATCAAAAATATAGGAATCGTGCAGGCAATTCTGAGCCAGAGATCATAATCCTCACAAGCTGGAAAATTTTCATTGAAATATCCGACTTCATGAAAAACACTTTTTTTCAGCATCACCGCAGAAGGACTTACGAGGCAAAGATTCAAGGATGGTTCAAATATCATCCCTGATGGTTTTATGTGTTTTTTGCAGGGATTGACTCTTTTGCCCCGTCTAATCCATATCTCTCCGGCCTGGCATACACTTGCCCCTGGATTTTTATGAAAAAAGGCAACCTGGCGTTCAAGCTTCTGATCCATCCAGAGATCATCAGAATCAAGAAAAGCAATGAAACAATGCTTTGCAGCCATGATTCCTTTATTTCTGGCTGAACTCACACCTTTGTTTTCCTGCCTTATATTTACAATTTTATCACCATATGAATTTATCACATCAGGCGTTGAGTCGGTTGATCCGTCGTCAACAACAATGATTTCAAAATTTCGGAATGTCTGCTTTAAAGCTGAATCCAGTGCTTCCTTAAGAAAATCTGGCCTATTATATACCGGAATAATAACACTTACACCTTCATGAGCATAAAAATCCATATTCTAATCCCCAGACTGATTATTGTTTCAAAAACAGTCATGATTCTTTTCATAACCAAATTAGCCGTTCAAACTGGCCATTCCTAATAACCCCAAGTAATTCCGAACCAGATTAAGAACAAGGATATTTTTGCCTTACTATTGACAACAAAATAAATAATTTTATTTTAATACTAAAGAATTTAGGGTGACCTAAATTAATTTCGAGTTTTTAAATAATCAATAAACATAACGAATAACAATTACCTCTTAAAAAGATTGAAATCATAATGAAACATTTCTATTAAAGGAGATATGTTATGAATCCAATAATTCAAAACTATATTGAAACCGAAGAAGAAGCAAGACTTGGCCACCTCAATACAAGAGAAGCTGTCGAAGGATGCGATGTAGATATTCCTAGCTAAATATATATGTAAATGGATGCCTCTGACAAAAAGGCATTCATTTACAAAAATTTGGAAAACCTCAACAAAAGCCCTTTTCTGGATAGCCAGATTAATTTCATAGTAACTATACTACAATCAGGTTATCAAACCTCTCTTTAATGATTATATTGACAAAGTCGCAAAAAGACCGATTTCCGTCATTACGGCGCAGGCCGAAATCCAGAAATATCTAAAAATACAAATATGCCAGATCAAGTCCAGCATGACGACACCGCCCGTTTTTGACTTTTTGCGAGACCATCAATTTTAATCTTCACTGATTTTAAAATGAAAAACCTCTTCCTGTAAAAATTGCCTTGACTTAAAAAAAATGCCGGTATAACTACCATCTGTTATTTGGATTCGGGAACTATTTTTATCCTTGCTCTGTATGGGACAGGGCTTTATATCCAAAAGGAGAAAACATGAACAGATACGAAACGATTTTTATCATTGAGCCCGACACCGGCGAAGAAGGTCGGGGTCAGCTCATCCAGAAAGTCAAGGACATCATCACCAATTATAATGGTGCCTTGATTGAAATGGATGAGTGGGGCACCAAAAAAATGGCTTATGAAATCAGAAGAAAACTCCGCGGCTATTATGTAAGAGCCGATTACTGCGGCAGTGGCGATCTGATTGCGGAATTGGAACGCAACTTCCGTATTGATGACCGCATTCTCAAGTTTATGACCATCCTTCTGACAGAAGATACAAATCCGGAAAAGGTCAGGATTGAACTTGAGGAATTAGCTGCACAGAAGGCAAAAAGAGCAAAACTTGCAGCTGAAAGAGCGGCAAGAGAAGCTGATCTTGATTCTGACGATGACCAGACAGACGACAACGACTAATATCCGAGGAGTTTAAATATGAATCCAAGAAACGCCGGAAATAAAAAACGTAAACGCCGGGTGTATCAGCGCCGCAAAGTATGCCGTTTCTGCGCAGACAGCACAATCCAGATTGACTACAAGGATGTCCGCACATTGAAATACTTCATCACAGAGCGCGGAAAAATTCTTCCTAGAAGAATAACTGGTTCTTGTGCAAAGCATCAGCGTGAACTTAACACAGCCATTAAACGCGCAAGAACGATAGCTCTTCTGCCGTTTGTAGGCACCCTTGAAACCAATTAAGATGTGTATCCGCCCAAAAACGGAGGTTTATAAATGCAAGTCATCCTGCTGGAAACAATAGATTCTTTAGGGATAGCCGGCTCCGAGGTAAAGGTGGCAGATGGATACGGCAGAAACTACCTTCTTCCAAGGAAAAAGGCGCTTCTGGCGACTCCTCAGAACAAAAAGCTGATGGAATCCCAGAAAGCCAAAATAGCACTCAAGATCGAAAAAGAAAAAGGCCTTGCCAATGAAATGGCTAAGCGTCTTGAGGCTGTCGTTATCACTGTACCTGTCAAGATCACTGAAGACAATCGTCTTTACGGTTCTGTCAACGCCATCGATATCAAGGCAGCTCTCGAAGCCATGGGTATCGAAGTTGAACGCCGCATGATTCTTCTTTCAGAGCCTATCAAGGCTGTTGGTTCTTTCAAAGTACCTGTAAAGGTTTATTCAGGTATAGAGCCAGAGATCACAATCGAAGTAATAGCTGAATAAATATTTTTCAATAAGTATTTATCATTAAGGTTTTACTGGCCGTTTCTGAAAAGGAACGGCCAGTTTATTTTTCTTCACACTTCACTTTTTTCAATTTTCAAATTATGGCATACTCAGACTCAAGCTCACAGGGACGATATCCTCAAAATGTTGAGGCCGAAGAGTCGGTCATTAGCGCTGTACTTCTTGACAATTCAACCCTTATTGATGTTGTTGAAATACTGTCACCAGATGATTTTTACAAGCCTTCACATAAAAAAATATTTGCTGCTGTCTCTGATCTTTTTGCTAAGAGTGAACCTGTTGACCTTGTAACTCTCTCTGAAATGCTCCAGAAAAAAGGACAGCTCGAAGAAATCGGCGGAGCATCGTATCTTGCAAGAATCATCGACACTGCGCCCATGGCTGTCAACGCCAGACATTACGCAAAGATCATTAAGGACAAGGCCGTCCTTGGAAGACTGATTAATAAAGCATCCACAATCATTCAAAAATGCCATGACAGCCAGGTGGATGTCGAAGATGCCATAGATTTTGCTGAAACAGCTATATTCGAAGCATCGGGCGATAAAATAAAACCTTCGTTTTACTCAATAAGTAATATCATCCAGACAAATATAGATACTCTTGAAGATCGCCAGAACAAAAACGAGATTTATACAGGAACCCCTGCCGGCTTCAGGCAATTAGACAATATGACTTCTGGTCTTCAGAATTCGGATCTTATTATCCTTGCAGCACGTCCAAGTATGGGTAAAACCGCTTTTGCACTTAACATTGCAAGAAACACGGCCTTCATCTCCAAAAAGCCAGTAGCTGTATTCTCCCTTGAAATGTCCAAGGAACAGCTTTCCATGCGTATGCTTGCTTCAGAAGCAAGGGTCGACTCATCCCTTATAAGAAACGGTAAATTTTCTTCGAGCGACTGGCACAGAATCACCGAAGCCGCTGGTATTCTGAGTGATGCTCCTATATTTATTGATGATTCACCAGACCTTACTGCCATGGAAATACGTGCAAAATCGAGGCGTCTTAAAATGGAAAAAGATCTTGGCCTTATCATAATTGACTACCTCCAGCTTATGAGGGGCAGAGCAGGATCTGAATCCAGAACCATAGAAGTGTCGGAAATTTCAAGATCACTCAAGGCCCTGGCCAAAGAGCTTCAGGTTCCTGTGATTGCTCTTTCCCAGCTTAACCGAATGCTTGAGCAGAGGAGTGACAAGCGTCCCATAATGTCCGACCTTCGCGAGTCAGGTGCACTCGAACAGGATGCTGACCTCGTAATGTTCATTTACAGGGATGAGGTTTACAACAAGGATGAAAACAACCCTAATAAGGGCAAGGCTGAAATAATCATAGCAAAACAGAGAAACGGCCCTGTAGGAACCGTGCACCTTGCTTTTTTAGGCCAGTATACACGATTTGAAGATCTGGCTTATGAGCCGTATCATGGCTAAAGAAATTACAAGAAGCTCTCCCCTTTTTTTTAAAAGCTATGTTCACTTTAAGTGTAGAAAAGTATTTTATAGAATATCATTCTGATATTAATAACTAAAAAGGGGCCTCCTGCGGGTCGCTTTTTGAAAAAAGCTTGGCAAAAACTTTTCGGTTATGGATTCTTTTGCTTTAAAAACATATGTTCTCAACTCGTAATAAAAAAACATAAAAGTTTTGGGAAAGGTCTGGAAAACCCTTTTTCAAAAGGGTTTTCCAGTAATGATGCAACAACAGGCTTGCCATTCAAACGGCCTGACTCATTTCAAATGTTCAAGCTGTGACATTGATGAGTATAGTATCTAAGGTGAACATAGCCATTAAAAAACAACCAAGCAAATGCAATAAATAGCCTCCAAGAGTTATTGAATATTTAGTAAATTTTATCGATTTGCTTTCCCGTCATTTGAAGTATATAAACCATTATATTCAATTTAATACAACTTCGACCATCATCAAAAATAAAAGAGAAAAATGAAAGAATTATCAGGAAACCTGTCAGGGCTTGCCTCAAGCCAGATTAAAAAAATCCAGAAGCTTTATGACAACAAAATAAGTTCTGAATTTTTAATCTCACAGCCAGTTCTGGAGCGTCTGGTAGCACTGTCCCATGAAATAAGACGCCAGATAGGCCTTCTGGTTAACAGAGAAGGCAGAATCGAAAATGTAATGATTGGTGACGCGCACCAGATAATGATCCCGGAAACGCCCGACTACAAGGCGACTCCAGGGAGGCTCAAGGGTCTGCGCTGCGTTCACACCCATCTTGATGATTCACCACTCACAAGAGACGATCTCACAGACCTTGCTCTTCTAAGATTAGACATGATTGCCTCTGTGACTGTGAGACAAGATGGTAGGCCTGGTTTTATCTATACAGCCACAATAAAGTCTGATCCGAGCAGTCAGCCACCATACGAGATTTTCCCGCCAATCACCCAGGCCAATCTCGATATGGATTGCAAGAATTATATTTATACTCTTGAAGCAGGCATAACTAAAACAGGAAGTCTTTATGAGGCCCGCGCTGATCAGGAAAAAGCTATTCTTGTAAGTGTCTCATCTCAAAAAAAAGATTACGCCCAGGCTGCCCTGAACGAGCTTTATGAGCTTGCAGTTTCCAATGATATTTTTGTCATAGACACAATTCTGCAGCAGAAATCGAAACCTGATCCAAAATTCCTAATGGGAAAAGGAAAACTCAGCGATGTAAGCATTCTTGCCATGCAAAAATCTGCAACAATGATCGTCTTTGACCAGGAACTAACACCTGCTCAAATCCGTTCAATTACAGATTATATAGACCTCAAGGTTATAGACAGAACCCAGCTTATCCTAGATATTTTTTCCCAGAGAGCAAAAAGCAGGGAGGGAAAACTCCAGGTGGAACTTGCCCAGATGAAATATCTTCTCCCCCGTCTTGCGACTAAAAACACGGCCATGAGCAGACTCACAGGCGGAATCGGAGGAAGAGGACCAGGAGAGACTAAGCTTGAGATCAATCGAAGGCGGGCAAGGGAAAGTATAGAAAAAATGACCAAAGACCTTAAGCTCGTACAAAAACACAGGGAACAGCAAAGAGCCAAAAGAAACAGGATGGGACTGCCGGTTTTTTCCATCGTTGGATACACAAACGCAGGTAAGTCAACCCTGCTGAACAGTCTTACCCAAAGTGAGATTTATACCAAAGATCAGCTCTTTGCCACCCTTGACCCTTCAAGCAGAAAACTTAGATTCCCCCAGGAAATAGAAGCAATAATAACAGATACTGTCGGCTTTATAAGGGATCTTCCAAAAGAGCTTGTTGTTGCATTCAGGGCAACACTTGAGGAGCTTGAATCGGCAGATGTGCTTGTTCATGTCATAGACATCAGTAATCCGGCATGCATGGAACAGATTGAATCCGTAGAAAAGATACTCGGCCAGCTTCATCTTGAAGATATTCCCATCATACCGGTTCTGAACAAAATGGATCTTCTTGACCATGAGACAGTGGATATAATGTCAAAAAAGCTGGGAGGGATCCCTGTGTGTGCAAAAGACAGAAAAACGCTGAACCCCCTTTTTGATAAGATGGCTGAATACGCTGTTCTCAAGCTAAGGGGAGCAGAAGAACCCGATGAAAACCTTGAATATGAATAAGCTTCTTATGTTTATTCCAATAATGAATCATTGTCAGGTATAGGCGGGAGATCCGTGACTTCTGGTTCCCCTGGCGAGTATCCGACACTGTCATATTCTATGTAAAAGCCTTTTACCTTCTTTGCTTCGTACATAAGATTATCAGCTCTTTTAATCAGATCATCCGCCTCATGAAAAACATGGGGCCCGGTCTGAGCTATCCCAATGCTTACAGACACCTCAGGAAATATCGCATTCAGACCTTCTTTGAATCTGTCAAAAAAAAGGCAGGCACTCTTGGCCGGGGTACCAGGAAAAACAACGCAAAACTCATCTCCGCCAAAGCGGAATGCCCTGTCTACATCCCTCATGGTTCCTGTCAGTACGCCTCCGATTGTCATCAAAATCTCATCCCCTTTCTGATGTCCCAGCGTATCATTTATCTTCTTGAAATCATCCAGATCAAAAAAAGCAATGGATATGGGGAAAGAAATTCTTTTTGAAAAGGAAATATTTCGCTGAAGAAAGCTTTTAAAAATTGTCTTATTAAAAAGACCTGTGAGGGCGTCACGCCTGCTCATCTCCTGAAGCTCCCTAGCCCTGTTAACTACCTTATAATATGCAAGAACCATCGGGTTCATATTTCTGTTGTCTTTGATTACATTCTTGGAAGGTGGCTTTGGAATATGCTTGGAAGCAACCTTGAAATATGCCATGGCAAAAGGGTTTTTACCGGATTCACGTTTGACGGCTTCCTGAAGCTCCTTGTTCTTAGCAGCTACTTTGAAATAAGCCATGGCAAACTGAGCTGGCTTCATTGCATTTGTTTCCGGATTAGATACAGTTGCAATTTCTTCAGGAATCGCATTTTTAACTGCGTTATCGATATAAAAATCATAGGCAATGGAAATTTCAAGCATTAGCAGTCTGTCAAACGCTCCTGTGATTGCAAATAGAGATGGTGATCCTCCAGCCTTTCTGGAAATAACATCAACAATTATGTTTTTTATAATAAACAAAAATGACTGGTAATATTTAAACGGAACCCCATTTTGAATATTACCAATTATAAGTTCAATTCTATTATTTGCATATGTTTCATCGTAGCTTCCTGAAAAAAGTGATCTGATATATTCGTTCAAAGGCTTAGTATATTTTTCAAGTTCAGGATGTTTATCTTTAATTTCGTAAAATTCGTCTCTATCGTATATCCATTCGAAGAATTTGATATTTATCTCATTTATTGAATTTTCAAGTAGTTTGCTACAGTCGGCAATGATATTTTCATGAATTTTAGCAAAGGTATACAGCTTTTTTCTCTGTTCTATTTCTGAAGTTGAATAAAATGCATGGAGGGATTCATTCATTTTTATATTTCCAAAAAAACTGAGGGCTTTTGAGAAAGAATTAATTTGCTGGAGGATATTTTAAACACCGGTCGGCTATAATCCGACCGGTGTATAACACTCTAAAACTAAGGCAGAAAAACGACTATTTCATCTCGCCGATCTTCTCAGCAAGTGCTGGAAGGAATTCAACGATGTCAGCTTCTATACCAACATTTGCAACCTGGAAGATAGGAGCGTTAGGGTTTTTATTGATAGCAATAATAAAACCACCCTTTACGCCGCCCATGTGCTGGAACGAGCCGGATATACCACAAGCCATGTAAATCTTTGGCTTAACAGTTTTACCTGATGTACCAACCTGGCGTGAAGCATCCATCCATTTAGCATCAACTATTGGACGTGAGCAGGAAACTTCAGCTGCCGCTCCAATTGCTTCTTTAAGATCAACTGCAATCTGGATGTTTTCCTGATCCTGAATACCACGGCCGATTGATACAAGAACATCAGCTTTGGTGATATCAACATCACCTGCTTCAGGCTCAACAACCTTGAGGAAAGTACGCTTTGAAGCAAGATCACCAGCAGCGGCAGACTTGTCAACAACTGTACCAGCAGCTGTTGCATCAGCCGCAGCAACTGCACCCGGACGCATATTGATTACAGCACCAGTAGAAATATCTATGGTGGTGTGAGTGCTTACGCTACCGCTGAATTCCTGACGAATAAGCTTAACGGTATTGCCGTCAGCGCCTTCGATATCAACGATATCGGAAGCAAACGCGCCGCCAAGTTTGATGGAAAGGCCAGGAGCAAGATCCATTGCGAAAGTATCATGGGCAAAAAGTACAACGCTTCCGGCAGGAAGTACGTTAACAAGTGCCTTACGAACAACTTCTGCATTTGGATATGCAAGAGCAGCGTTATCAATTTTAATAACTTCTGCAAAAATTTTAGCCGCTTCAGCAGCAACCGCGTCAACACCGGAACCAACAACTATACCGGTAACTGAAGCATCGGTGAACTTTTTAGCAGCAGCAAGAAGTTCTTTGGCTGTATCATCTACAGCGCCATTCTTATGAGAAACATAAGCGAAAACCTGTGCCATTATTACAGTCCTCCGTTTGCTTTCATGATTTCAATGAGTTTGCTGATGATATCATCAGTGCTGCCGGTGAGCATTTCTGCGCCTTCGCCGGTTTCAGGGATGAAATAATCAACACGCTTAACTTTTGCAGCGCCTTCACCAACTGAAGCTGCGTCAAGTCCAAGATCGCCGGCGCCGAAAACTGGAATATCTACGGAAGCAACCTTACGTATACCACGAACACCAACATAGCGTGGCTCGTTGATACCAGTCTGGATAGAAAGAACGCATGGAAGAGCCATTTCGTTCATTTCCTGATTTCCGCCTTCGATTTCACGGCCAACAGTGATATTGCCTGAACCGATTTCAATCTTGTTTACAAGTGAAGCATAAGGATAATCAAGGATAGCAGCCATCATACCGCCAACTGCCGCAAAACCCTGATCTGCCTGAGCACCGCTGAGAACGAGGTCATAGTTACCTTTCTTTACGCAAGCAGCAAGAATGGTAGCAATACCTTTAGCATCTGAACCTTCGAAAGCGTCATCCTTAAGAAGGATAGCTTTTTCTGCGCCCATAGCCATTTCACGACGAAGAACTTCGTCTGCATCATCATCGCCAACAGTTACAACAGTAACGCATCCGCCTTTTTCTTCAACTATACGGATTGCTTCTTCAACTGCATAGTTGTCCCACTCGTTTACAGAGTAAACGAGGTCATCGCGCTCGATGTCGTTTCCGTCGGAATTGAGAACGATCTCGTTTTCCGCCGTATCAGGAACTCTTTTAACACATACGAGAATTTCCATTTAATTCCTCCCAGTTTATTGAATTGTGACTAAAATCACTATCCTTGTACCGGTTTGATGGCCAGCTGAGTATCAGGCTGGACCCGCTGGGTTTAGGCAGCGGGCGACCATTTTTACCGGATTATATGTTTTTCAACAAGCTCTACGAAATCAAGAGCTTCCATCTTGCCTTCAAGGTTTGCAACCTTGATTGCATCTTCCATGTTAACAAGGCAGAAAGGACATGCAGTTACAATTACATTAGCACCTGCGGTTGCTGCCATCTTGACACGGAGAACAGCCATACGTTCTTCTTCGTGTGGCTCATAGAAAAGCATGAGACCACCACCAGAACAACAGAATGAACGATCACGGCTTTTGAGCATTTCAACGCGCTTGAGACCAGGAATTGCATCAAGAACATCACGAGGCTCGTCATATATGCCATTATGGCGTCCTAGGTAGCAAGGATCATGATAAGTGTATACTTTTGTATCGTCTTCAATCTTCCTGAGTCTGACCTTGCCACTCTTTATTTCACGAAGAATGGTCTGGCTGATGTGCTCAATCGGAGTATCATTGAGTGTGCCGTAATCATTCTTGAGAGCATTTAGCGCATGAGGGTCGGATGTAACGATTCTCTTGCAGCCGGTTTCCTTGATCATTTCAGTATTGTGGTTCTTGAGATCCTGGAACATGAGTTCTTCACCGAATCTGCGAACTTCGTTACCAGAATCTTTTTCATCTTTACCAAGTACGCCGAAATCTTCACCAACATGGTTAAGAACAAGAGCGGTTGACTTGGCAATGTTTCTCATACGGTCATCATATGAGGTGATGGAGTCAACAAAGTAAAGTGTTTCAGCCTTATCACCATTATCAAATCTCTTGACAGGGCAATTAGCGGCAAATTCTTTGTCTTCCGCCCATTCTGCACGTTTCTTCTCAACCTTGCCCCATGGGTTACCGCGTTTTGATATAGCCTGAAGAGGTTTCTGGAGTGTCTGTGGAACCATGCCTTCATCAACCATGGCACGACGCATATCAACAATCTTGTCAATATATTCGATTCCGATTGGGCATTCCTGTTCACAGGCACCGCATGTTGTACATGACCAAATTTCATCTTCATCATAAATGCTTCCGATAATGAGACCTTCCTGCTTGTGGCCTTCGCCCATGAGCGGATACTGCTTGAATATCGCGTCACGACCCTTGATGGATATAAAACGAGGTGAAAGCGAACGGCCTACTGTTCTTGCAGGACACTGATCTGAACAGCGACCGCAGTCTGCACAGCTGTAGAAATCAAGTATATGCTTCCATGTGAAGTCTTCAAGTTTCTTTACGCCGAAATAAGGAAGATCTTCTATCTTGTCATCAGCAACACCGTACTGAATTGGCTTGATATTCCCTGTTTTGATACGCATGAAGTATACGTTGAAGATCGATGTGATAACATGAAAGTGCTTACCCATAGGAAGGAAACAAAGAAAGAAAAAGAATACGAAATCATGGACATAATAGCTTGCCACATGGAGTGTCTGGAGGGTTTCCATGGAAGCGCCCTTGTAAACAAGCATTTTCATGAAGAACCATGCAAGTGTACCAGGAGCCATGAAAGCAACATGCTCTGCGCCAGACTTGATTTCTGCTGCGACATACGCAGATTCGAACATTGACTCACTGCACATGAGGGTCATGATGATCGCAAGTACGAAAACAGCTTCTGCAGTATGATCTTTACCGAAACGCTTTGGAACTGAGTAACGCTCTGGCTGGAAAATTCCGCGGCGGATTGCGGCAACAAGACAAGCGCCGAAAACAGCTGTTGCCATATAATCTTTAATTACATTGTAGATCTTGCCAAGGATTCCGCCGAAACCAGGAACAATGAAGTCATTAAACATACCAATGACAACGAGCTGGGTTGAGCGGAGAGCAAGACTTAAGAAACCAAAGAATATTATGATATGAAGTACGCCTGCCATCATATATCTTGGCTGACGAAGCTGGGCAAGATAGATGAGAACAACTTTCATGATACGCTCAGGAATGCTGTCAAATCTTGCATCTTTCCTGGCGTTCAGCAAAGGCTGAATGCGCTTTGCCATGATGTAGGTAAAAAGGCCCACGCCAACCATCGGAATAATAGCCGACAGAATGATCGTGGGGATTCCCAGAAAACTAAAACTATCTGGAGCAATTAAAACAGGTTCCATTTAGATTCCTTCCCCCTTCATAAATAGTTAAAATGCTTGAACTTTTATATTAAACGATGCCTCCCGCACCGCCTACAAACCGGCTGGATAATCGACCAACTCTTAATAAACAAAGTTCTGACAGTCAAGAAAAAAAACAAGCCCGCAGCTGATCGACAAAAAACGTAATAATTGATAACATACTGATATCTCACAGTATCATATCAAGAATCGTTTTAGAGCCTTAGGATGATTATCCGCTATGAATATACTTTTGATGCAGTTTTTATTTTAAGGACGGAGCAGGCCCCGTCCTTAAATATTCTATTTCAAATCAATCAATATCGATTAGGAAGCAAATGCATCCTCATGAATTTCATTTACAGCTCCATCACAGGCAAGAATCGCTTCCATCTTACCATGAGTTACAGGAAGTACGCTGTTTGCAAAATACTGGAGAGATTTCACAATGCCTTCATAGAAAGCGTCATCTTTTTTCTTCTGGCCAATTTTGGGCTGAGCAACAGCCGCGCGCCACAGAAGCATCCACGCAACAGTTACATCACCGCAAGCCTCAAGGAACGGATGAGAGAAAGCAAATGCATTGAGAACTTTATCAGTCATGGCTGTCTTTGCCATATGCATAGCAACTTCACCCATCTTATTAACTGCTTTTTCAACTTTTGCCGTAAGATCATTGAGAGCAGGAATTTCTTTTGCCATCTTTATGGTCTTGTTCATCTGGGCCATGAAATCCATGAAAATCTTGCCTTTTTTCATGCCAAGCTTACGGCCAAGGAGGTCCATGGACTGAATTCCGTTTGTTCCTTCATAAATAAGGGTAATGCGGCAGTCGCGGAGAAGCTGTGCCTGGGGATATTCTTCAACAAAGCCATATCCGCCGTATACCTGCATACCATGAGAGCAAACTTCGAAAGCCTTGTCAGTAACATAGCCCTTTCCTATCGGAGTAAGAACTTCTGTAAGACCTTCCCACATTTCCTTCTCTTCATGATCTGTGCAAACCACTGACATGTCATGGCAGTAAGCAAGATAATAAAGAATGCTTCTCATGCCTTCCACATAAGACTTCATGATCATAAGCTGACGTCTTACGTCAGGATGCTGGATAATTGGAACGCCGGGTCCTTTTGGATTTGTTATGGCCTTGCCCTGAACACGTTCCTTGGCATAACCAACTGCGTTCACATATGAAGCTGACGCACATCCGAAACCCTGAAGACCAACAAGCTGACGCGCTTCATTCATCA
Source organism: Desulforegula conservatrix Mb1Pa (assembly GCF_000426225.1). Classification (NCBI taxonomy): domain Bacteria; kingdom Pseudomonadati; phylum Thermodesulfobacteriota; class Desulfobacteria; order Desulfobacterales; family Desulforegulaceae; genus Desulforegula; species Desulforegula conservatrix. Next base: position 5,227 of record NZ_AUEY01000010.1, on the reverse strand, counting down.
TGAGGAACATGTGGCTCATACCCTTGTTTTCTTCACCAAGGAGAGTGCCTAAGCATGGCCCTTTTGCTCCGAGGGCAAGAGAGCAGGTAGCATTGCCATGAATACCCATTTTGTGCTCAATCCCCGTACATTCAACATTATTGAATGCGCCGATGCTTCCGTCAGCATTAACAAGGAATTTAGGAACAAGGAAAAGAGATATGCCTCTTGTGCCTTCCGGAGCGCCTTCGATACGAGCGAGAACCGGATGGATGATGTTGTCAGCCATATCATGCTCGCCGCCGGAAATGAATATCTTGTTTCCTTCGATATTGTATGTGCCGTCAGCGTTCTTTTTGGCAACTGTTTCGAGGGCGCCAACGTCAGAGCCAGCGCATGCCTCGGTAAGAAGCATGGTGCCTGTCCATTTTCCTGTATAAACATTCTTGAGGAAAACTTTTTTCTGCTCGTCAGTACCAAAGCTTTCGATGAGCTTTCCGCAGCCATGGGTAAGGCCTGGATACATCATGAAAGGATAGTTTGCTCCGTTGAAATGTTCACTTGCGGCAAGAGCAACGGATCTTGGCATTCCCTGACCGCCCCACTCCGGTTCCTCGGTCATTGCAACCCATTCGCCATCTTTGAATATTTCCCAAAGTTTGTAAAAAGGCTTCGGAATTTTCACCTGACCATTTTCAAATGTACATCCCTGACGGTCGCCTTCAACCATTGTAGGAAGAATTTCATTGATGGCAAGCTTGCGTGCTTCAGTCACGATCATATCAACGGTCTTTTTGTTGTATGAAGCGAACTTTTCATTCTTGCTGAGTTCGGTTACGTTGAGCTGTTCATGAAGAACAAAATCAACATCCCTGCGGTCACAAATCTGTTGAGCCATGACAATCTCCTTAAATATTTAGTCTGTTAAGGCCCTGTTGGGGCCAATTTTTCCCCTGCGCCTATACCGTTTATAACTAGATTAACCAAAGGATCCCCCATGCTGACAAGATCATATTTGCCGCCGGAAGAAACCCAGGTATTGATTACTTCATTTACCGCGCCAAGAATAAATCTCTTCGTGAGGCCCATATACAGTTCTTTACTGAATAATCCCTCATCCTGACCCTGTTCCAGGATATCACCCAGGGCGCTCAGATATTTTCTTGTCATTTCATTTAGCTGGTCTCGCATCTGATGATTTCCTTTGGTCTCGGACTGGAAAACCATGGCCATATCTATATCAGACTGGAATGCTGCCAGATGACTTTTAACCAGATTTCTGAGCTTTTCAACAGAATTTTTACCTTCATCCACAGCCATCCAGAATCCGTCGAAAATTTCCTTGGCCTTATAGGAAAAAAACTGAAGAAGAATATCGTCTTTGTTTTTGAAATACAGATATATAGTTCCGTCAGCCACACCGGCTTCTTTGGCGATCTGGGATATTGTCGAGCTGAAAAAACCATTACGGGCAAAAATGCGGATAGCTGCTTCGAGGATGCGATTATATTTTTCTGACTTTCCCTTGAGATTGATAGCGGCCTCCGTAGTTTATAGCAGAATGCTGAATGAAGATTCATTCAATTAGCAGCCGTCATTATCATTGTCAAGAAAAATGAAATCAGCCTCGCGCTTACTGAAATGCCGCATTATATCGGAACCAAATTGCAGAAATCAAAACGGATGAGCTATAATTTCAGAATTCCTGGAAATGGTGAGTCGGCCTTAAAAACACCTTCGTCTCCGGCCAGATTTTTTTCTGATGACGTCATTTTTGATTTAATAAATACTCAATTTTCTTTTTATTGCCTTATATGCCGAATTTGATTGCTAATCATAATTTGATTTTGTAAATTTTCTGCTTCTGAAAAATTAGGTTTTTTCAGGAGAAATAATAATTTTGACAAGGTCGCAAAAAGTGCAGTTTCCGTCATTCCTGAGCAGAACGGAATCCAGAAATAACTTAAAATGCAGGATACCGGATCAATTCAGGCATGGCGTTGACGCTCTCTTTTTTGACTTTTTGCGAGTCCATCAATTTTCACTTAATTTTCAAAATGGAATTTTTTTAGATTCCGCCGGGGTAATTAGTTATGCGAAGAGATATTGTTCATGCTGGTTCAGGACAGCTAACCTATGAAATCAGGGAGATCGTAGCTGTAGCCCAGGATCTTGAAAAGCTGGGCGTAAAAATTACTTGGGAAAACATTGGAGATCCGATTGCAAAGGGTGAAAAACTGCCTGCATGGATCAAGGAGATCATCACAGATCTAGCATCCAAAGATGAAACTTATGGTTATGTAGCAACTCCCGGAATTCCTCAGACAAGGGAATTTCTTGCGGACATAATCAATAAAAGAGGCGGCTATCAGGTTACAGCCGATGACATTATTTTCTTTAACGGCCTTGGTGATGCAATCGCCAAAATTTTCGGTTTCCTCAAACGTGAAGCAAGGGTAATAGGACCATCCCCGGCGTACTCTACCCATTCTTCTGCCGAAGCCGCCCATTCGGGCTACGAACATTTAACATACGATCTTGATCCTAACAATAACTGGATGCCTGATCTGGTAGATCTTGAAAACAAGATTAAATATAACGATTCCATTACAGGCATCCTTCTCATTAATCCCGATAACCCGACAGGCGCGGTTTATCCACGGGAACTGTTAGAGAAGATAGTCGATATTGCACGGAAATATGACCTGTTTGTAATTTGCGATGAAATATATGCCCATATCGTATTTAACGGAGCTGAAACGGTGCACCTGAGCGAAGTAATTGGTGAGGTTCCAGGGATTGCGCTCAGAGGTATATCCAAGGAATATCCTTGGCCAGGAGCGAGATGCGGTTGGATAGAAGTCTTTAATCAGGACAAGTATCCGATGTTCAAGCAGTATATTAAATCCGTAAGGGACGCTAAAATGCTTGAGGTTTGCTCAACAAGCCTGCCTCAGTATTCGATTCCCCATGTCATAGGCGACCCTAGATATATAGAGCATCTTGAAACCAGAAAAAAAATGTTCGAATCAAGGGTCAACGAAGCTTATGACATACTCAGCAAGGTTGAATGCATACATGTCGTAAAACCAAAGGGTGCTTTTTACATGACGGTATTGTTCAGAGACGGAATACTGAATGAAAAACAGTCACTGCCCGTCGAAGGTGAAGGCGCAAAAGCATATATAGAAGAAAAGATCAAAGGGGTTGAAGTGGATAAACGCTTTGTCTATTATCTTCTGGCTTCCACAGGTATTTGCGTCGTTCCTATAACAGGCTTCTGCTGTAAACGCAAAGGCTTCAGAATAACCCTCCTAGAATGTGATGATTCAAAAAGAAGATTAACATTCAATACTATCGCTGATAGCATTAAAAAATACGTCGAATCAAAATAACAGAATATTTTCTGGCCGGTTTTTACCGGCCAGTTTTTTTAAAATCATACATATACTGAAAACGGGCATAAACTGCATTTTTACTCCCCCACCCGTTTTTGTGAGAGGGTCAGGGTTAGGGCTAAATTGATTGATTTTACCCCCCTCATTCCAGTCTTCTCCACGGAAGCGATGGAGGAGGAGCTGTTTTGAAAACTTCAATTTATGATTGATGTGCAGTATAGCAAGTTTTTTTCACCCGTATTTTTATGAAAGATTATTTTTAAATGACCACCAATAGCAATGTTAAAGATTTTCTGCTTAACTATAAAAACCTCGTCAAAAAAATTGATGAAAAATGCCTTTCCATTTCAACACATTACAATCAGCATATAAAATGTAAAAAAGGCTGTAGCCAGTGCTGCAAGCTGGACGCTGTATTTCCTGTGGAGGCTGTATCCATAGCACTATCTGTTATTGATAATAAAATAGGATTTAATGCAACAAGGGAAAACGAAGACTGCAATTTTCTAAAAGAAGGGATATGCACGATTTACAACGAAAGGCCGATAATCTGCAGAACCCACGGATATCCAATATTTTTTGAGGAAGATGGACGACAGAAAGCCGACTGCTGTTCAATGAATTTCTCTGATATTGATGAAACTTTAGGTTCTAATGCCTTCGTAGACATAGATAAAATAAACAACCTGCTTTACACAATCAACAGCCTGTTCATCAAGGAACTGAACCTGCCCTTCACTCCTGATGAGAGGGTCTTGCTGACCGATATTGAAAAATTCATTTGAATTTTTTGCGACGTTCCCGTTATCCCAAACAATAATGTTCACAACTGATTCGAAATGAATCCGTAATCAGCAAAACAAAAAATGAAGGTAATTTCTCAGACATATTGACAAATCGATATAAACTGCATATAAACTCGCATGTTTTTAAAATGCCTGGATGGTGGAATAGGTAGACACAAGGGACTTAAAATCCCTCGGCTGCGAGGCTGTACCGGTTCGATTCCGGTTCCAGGTACCACATAAAATCAGGTAGTTACCCCAAATAATTAACTCCTGAAAAACAGAGTAAAAATTTCCAGCATGGAAATAGCATGGACTCGATAATAACCCGGTCTGCTTTCAAGCAAGATCGGGTTTGTTTTTTAAGCACATCAACCTACTCATTTTTTTTTAATGTCGAGAATTAGTTTTATATCAAACTAAATTTAAGCCTATAGAATCTACTTGCTAAATATTAAATCCACTGCCCTTTTCTCTCTTCCTGGACTTCAATAATTTATAAATGGTCCATTTTTACACTTCTTTAAAAAAATATGGATTGTCATAAAAAAAACAAAAAACCGTCAATACCCAAATTATTTCTATGAAGATCCTTTGAGGATTAAAAAGTTAAGCATAACTAACTTTCAAAAATCAGATCCTCAAAAATACAAATAAAAAACATCGGATAATTTCGACAACCTGCCCTTCACATCAGCAAGGACAGCTCTTTCAATGATGCCGAGGCTTAAAGCCTCGGAAAATCCTAATCCCAACACCCCAGTTGTTATAAGTGGTCGGTTTTGATTGGACAGATTTTCTGAAAATATAAGTGAAAATCCTATCAACAAATCCTTATATAATTTTGACCTCTGTGTCTCATATTTTTAATAAAAGCTTCAAGCGGCGATTGGAATTTCCAGACCTTCAAAATATGTTTTATCAGGCGTATTATTCTTAAAGCTCTGGTGAGGCCTTTTTGTGTTGTAGAACCTCAGATAATCGCCAATTTTGTGTCTCGCTTCTGACATGCTTCCATAGGCCTTCAGATAAACCTCCTCATATTTCAAACTTCTCCACAGCCTT
>NZ_AUEY01000009.1 GCF_000426225.1 Desulforegula conservatrix Mb1Pa | reverse complement strand
TGATAAACTGTCTTCTTAAACGACATACCCATCCGACAGAAACGCCTAAAATCATTGCTGTCTGAGAAAGTGATAATCCAAATTCCAACGGTAATATTACAGCCTGAGCTCTTCTTAATTCATTGACTGTCTTTGCCTTTGATAAAATCTCTTTTGCCTGATCAAGTATCTCTATTCCACTTGCTTTTCTTGCCATTGCCGCCTCCATGTCTTTTGCGGCTATTATTGCATACTTGATTTAGAAATGGAATTACTGAGAATTGAGCATAACCACATAGTTTTATGATATTAGGCAAATCCAAAACAGCCATAATGACTTCAGGATCATGTCAAATCCGCACCCGTTACAAACTCGTCAGCAACCATAATTTTCGCGTAAACTGCGCCAAGCGCAGAAAGAAACGAAGCATGAACCTTTTTTGCTTCAACCTCAACTCCGCCAAAACCCAAGGGCCTTGCCGCACAGGCATCAGAAATGACTGTACAGTCAAAATGAAGATCAAACGCGGCCCTAACTGTTGCGTCAATGCACATATGGGTCATCATGCCGGCAATAACAAGATTTTTTATTCCATTGCGCTCCAGCATGTCAAATAAGCCCGTACTTCTGAAACTGTTGGGATAGTGTTTAACAAAAACAGCCTCTCCTTCAAAAGGACTTACGGATTCGTGGAAGTCAACACCACTTGTTCCATGTATGAAAAAAGTAGCATTTGGTCTTGTTGAAACATGCTGTATATGAGCTATGGGCAATTTTTCTGATCTGAATCTGTCAAGAAGCTTTCTTGCGCAGGCAGCAGCCTCAATACTTCCTTCAACTTCCATTCTGCCGCCGGGAAAATAGTCATTCTGAATGTCGATAAGCAATAATGCGGTTTTCATTTTGCAATGTACCTCTTATCCCAATTTATTGTCTCGCAAATAGTCCAATTTTAGTCATTCCTGAGGGGCCTGTCCCGGTAAAAACCGGGAGCCGGAATCCAAAAGTGTCTGAAAACACAAAGATGCCGGATCAAGTCCGGCATGACTCTGACGCCTTATTCAGACTTTTTGCAACCTTGTCAATACTAAAGGCCGCCTCTAAATCGTATAAACAGTCAAGGGTTTTGGCAGCTTTTCTGACTCAGATTCCATGAGTGCCTTGCCAGATATGACTACGGTTGAACTCATGTTTTTCTGTTTATCCAGATACTCGGACGCGACCCTTAGGACATCTTCCTTGGTGACTTTTAGAAGTCTTGACTTGTACTCCATCCTCATCTCTCTTGAGAGTCCCACGAGCCTTCTGTAAAAAGCTTTGCGCGAAGATGGCCCCGGAGTATCAGGCTTGTCAATTTCAGAGCAGATCTGAAGTATTGCCTCCCGGATATTAGAATCTGAAAAATCGCCCTGTTTTATGAATTCAAGCGCACCTTCATAAACGTTCATGGTTCTTGCAATATGAGGATCTCTGTATGAACCGAAGCTGAAAAGGCCGTCCTCTGAATTATAAAGACTGAAACCACCGTAAGCGCCGCCTTTTTCTCTGATTTCCCTGTGCAGATAAAGCGACTTAAGAAGCTTCGCCAAAACAGAAAACACAGGAGAATCAGAATGAGACAGCCTGACAGCAGGAAAGCAGCTTGCGACAAAGGCAACAGCGGAATTTGTCTGCCATCCTTCAAAAAGCCTGTCAGAAGAAACGAGCCTGCACTGATATTTGAATCCTTCTCTTACTTGAGGCTCATCAGAATCAACAGAAAGGGCTGTCACATATTCCCGGACTTTTGCCTCGGCTCCTTCAACTATGTCCTTTGCACCGATAATCGCGGTTTTGCTGTTAGTCTTTTTGAATATACTTCCAGCAATATCAGTCATTTTACGGGAGAGTCTTTCAAGGGCCTTATTATCAAGATCAATGCAGAAATCCTTGATCATTTTTATCTGGTGAATCCCGTGCCAGAGCTCTCCGAGCATCATGCTACCTGACAGATTTCTTGAAGCAAGGGACATGGCGAGTCTGTGTCCGTTCCTTACAATTGAGGTCTCAAGAGCCGCCCTGTATTCCTGTATAAGCGTCTTTATCCTTTCAAGATCCTTGAAACTGTATTCGGAAGAAAGCTCGGAAATTATGGAGAGCATGGAATCCCTGTTTGAATCGAGACATTTGCCAGTCAGGGTCAGAAAAGAAATACACGCTGAATCCTCATCAAAACCTGTTCTCGTGTGGGCTGACATTGACACGCCACCGGTTTTTGCGTCTATGAGGCGGGCAAGATCGATATAATCCCGCTTTTGCGTTCCGACCCTGCACGCGCTCCAGCAGAAAAATGGAACCCAGGGTATAAGATCTTCTGAAAGATGCCCAAGACCAAAGGCCGAGGTAAAATAAAAAATTCCTGAAGTGGGCTGATGGTAACAAATTGTTGAATGCTTATCCCAGAAGGCTGAGGGAGACACGTCGCTTATTTCAGACGGAATATCGCTGAGTGCAAGCATTGGCAGACAGTCCAGGTTTTCCTCGGAATCCTGAAGATTGGCCAGCTTCTCAGCATCATCCCTGATCCTTGAAACTGCTTCACTGTTCAGGCCGCTCTTAATCGTTTCAAGCGATGCTGATATCAGTTTATCTTCTCTTTCAGCCATGGCTGTGTCAGGAGAGAGAATGAAAAGAAGCCTGTGACTATTATCAATAAGATGCCTTCTTATCAGGCCCTCAAAAAAAAGGCCTTTGGCACAAAAACTTTTAATTTTTGCAATATCTTCTTCAAACCTGATTACCTTCAAAGGATCACCATCATGCAGCCAGACCCCGGAAAAAGCCATCAGCATCTTTAGCCCATAGGGATAAGGAGTGTTTGTAATCTCTTTTCTGTGAAATTCAAGCTGATGTATTGACGAATCTATCAGTTCCTGTTCAATCCCTTTATTTGAAATGTTTTCGAGGGTATCAAGAACAAGTGAAAGAATACTGTCTGCATCAGCCTCGGAGACCTCTTTAAGTCCGCAGGCAAACAATGCGTCCCTGTGATCAGGATCAAAACCGGTTGCATCTGTCATGGCAGATCCAAATCCTGAATCCATAAGAGCCTTACGAAGCGGGGACGCTGAATTTCCAAGCAGAATTTCCCCAAGAAGGGTGAGACTGATATTCTCAAAAGAATCCTTGATATCAGAAGTAAGCCAGGCAACGCAGACTTGGGATTTTTTTGCAAGATCGTCATCTGCCGAAGCGGGGTAAGATTCTTTGACAACCCTTGGCTGGGACCATCTCGGCTGGGATTCTATGCCTGAAACAGGCTCTATCTTGCCGAATCTCGATAGAATTTTCTCCCTGATCAGCTTCAAATGATCTGAAAGGGGAATATTCCCATATGTATAAAAAAACGCGTTGCTAGGATGATAATGTTTTGCATGAAAAGCTTTCAGATCCTCATATTTAAGAGAAGGAATTTCCTTGGGGTCTCCGCCCGAATTGAAGCTATACTCTGTATCAGGATAAATTGCTTTTAACAGGGAGCGGGCAAGAACCTGATCCTGGGAAGACATGGCGCCCTTCATCTCATTGAATACTACGCCTTTGAATGACAAGGAATCAGGGTTCTCGGCATCATCATATTCAAGTCGGCATCCTTCCTGCTTGAAACTCAGTTCGTCAATTTTCGGGAAAAATGCCGCATCCAGGTATACATCCATGAGATTATAAAAATCCTTCCTGTTCTGTGTGGAGAAAGGATACATGGTCCAGTCAGAAGCTGTGAATGCGTTCATGAATGTACTCAGGCTTCTCTTGAGCATGGAAAAAAAAGGGTCTCTGACAGGGTATTTTTCAGACCCGCAGAGAACTGTATGCTCGAGTATATGGGCAACGCCTGTGGAATCTTTTGGAATTGTACGGAACGCGACTCCAAATGTGTTTTCGTTATCTTCGCACTCTATATGAATATGCCTTGCACCTGTTCCGGAGTCTTCCAGCCCGTAAAAAACACCTTTGATATGAGGAAGCAGCTCAATTGTTTTTACGACATAGCCTTCGATCATATCCCCGACTATTAGCTTGTTTATACTGTTTGCGGCAGGGATTTCATTTTTTTCAATATTTATCATATTTCTCTCAAATTTTTGTTTATTCTTGCAATAAGTTAAAAAACGGAAGGTAGGATTGCATGATGGGGAGTGAAAAATCAAATGATATTTAAAACAGGTTGGATAGCTGATAGACCAAGAAGAGCGTCAGCACCATGCCTGCGCTGATCCGCATCCCTTATTTTCAGATAGTTCCGGAATCGGGCCGGCTCAGGAATAATGAGAATAGGACTCTTTACGGTATTATCATAAGGGGAACTGAACCTTTATCATCGAACTGACATGGACATTTTTCAGGCTTTTAGCAAAAAAACCCTGACAACAGAACCCCAAACAGAGTCAGTCATCAGGGCATAATTTTTAAAAAACCGCTTTAAAAAAGCAGTATTTTACTGCTCATTAAAGACATAGATTCCACGTTCAAGCCTTTTAATCTTTTCAATTTTATTGAGCCTGAAAATTATATTCCTGAGCTTTTTATCATCATATCCGGTCTTTTTCTTTATTTGAGAAAAATCCGCCCCTTCCTTGCTGTCTTTTATCACGGATAAAACCACAGAAGAGGCAGAGGTCATGCGGCTCAAATCTCCGCTTTTTCGCAAACGCCCAGGTTCGATAGCTGCTTTTGAAATCAGTCTTTCAAGTCTGTCAAGCCTGTCAATGATTCTTGAAACATCATTGGTTGTCGCAACTTTGTACTCAGTCAGAAAAGTTTTTATTAATGAGTCAAATGAGCTGAAAAATTTATGGTCCGGCATTTTGCCCCCTGAGCTACTTTAAAGTACAGGTATATTTCAAAATTTTATGACATATAATTACTCATAACTCAAATGAAAGTCAAGAAATCAAATCGAAGCAACGACACCGTGAACAGGAAAATATCATCTTCACTTAATATTTCTAATGCGAAATAACAGACACCCAAATACTCGAAGTTTATTAAAATAATGTTTCAAGAATATCACAAATGGTTTTTTTTGACTTATAAATGCCCAAACCCCATTATCGGGTATTTACTAACAAGGATAATTACTACTTATGGCACAATGCCATAAACCTGAGCAATCGTCCTTGTCCAATAACATTGGCAACAGGCTTTATAATCAGTCAGCCAAATATACTGCCTGCCGTTATCATTTTTTTTCAACAATTGTACCAACAACAGGTTCAGGGCCTTCAACCTTTATTTTCTCATTCTGGCTTCCTGGCATTTTTAATGGTTTTTCACCTAATACGTAGACCTGCCAGATATTGATATGTAAAGGTGGTTCCGGCTTATCCCTTTTGATATATTTGCTCAACTGGACGACCAGTCCGCTGTCAGTATATAAGGTCTCAACATCATATCCTGGTTTCTCGAATCTTTGCTTCCATAAAAAATCAATGGGCTCGTTCAGGGTATGGTAGCTGAGAAGGGCTTCCTCAACATATACCCTCACAAGTCTGTCGTGGCCCTTTGCTGACTTGCCCCTTACAGGTATATAAACACCCAGATCTGCCTTGGGATTGCTTCCTTTATTTTTTGTAAGAACAAAAGCCCGCTCGTCGTCGTCCAGGGAAAAACTTCTTTCGTTATTATGGCCTGCCGTAATGACTATGGTTCCGTGTTCCGTCGTCACCGTGACTTTAGAATCCGGCACAAGGGCCGGCAGAGCAATGACCCCAGGAGAAGAAATAAGAGAAGAGGCTTCAGGAGAAACCGCGCATGAATTAAAGACAAACAGGGCAAAAAGAGCAAAACACAATCTGATTTTCATCTAAACTCCTAATAAATGGCTTTATTTGACACAAGAGCGTCGTGTCGTATAAGGTTGTCTATCATCTACCACTTTTTACCTAAAACGGTCAGGATTCTAATATAACGGTGAATACATGTTCTCAAGAAAAAGGCTAACTGCTTTATGCGTTCTTTTTTTAATTATTGCAAGCCAGGTCTTTGCTGACGAAACGCAACCCCAACCAGAAAAATCGTCCCAGCCTGACCAGAAACAGACTTTTTCGGATGAGTCAAATGCGATCAAGGCCATGAGGGGGCTGAATGAAAGCATAGGGCTGGTAAAAAAAGATATTGAGGCACAAAAAAAAGTCCTTGTCGGTGCAAGCACGGAAGAATTGCGGCTGAAATCAGAAAATGAAATAAACACACTGACGGCAAGGCTTGAACAGCTCGAAAACAATTTTGAAGGCATCGCAACTGGTATAGATATTGTCAGTTTCAAATCGCCTCCCCAGACAAAATTTGACTGGAAACAGGAGCTTCAGGATCTTTTTACGCCCATGATCCAGTCTATGAAAGCCCTGACTTCAAAACCAAGAGAAGTTGAAAAGACCAGAATCAAGGTTGATTATCTTAAACAGAAACTAAGCGAAGCAAAAACCGCTATTGCCAATCTGGAAAATAGAATAGCCACAACTGAAGACGATCATATCAAAAACAGCCTGAAACAGCTCAAAAAAAAATGGGAAGGATATGCCCAGCAGATCACCAGCGAACAATCAGTTTTAACTCTGCAGATTGAAGAAAAAACCAGGGAAGAAGGTTCTATTTTCAAATCTCTACAGGAAGTTATAAAAATATTTTTTAAGACCAGGGGCAAGAACCTGTTTCTGACGGCATCAGGGATATTCATGGTCTTCTTTGCAATGCGTTTTTTCACAGATGCCTTCAACAGCCTTGTATTCAGGATATTCAAGGACAGGGCCAATCTTTACGCAAGATTTACCTGCCTGTCTTACCAGGTGCTGACCGTTCTGAGTTCTATAATCACGGGACTCATGATCCTTTACATTCTAGGAGACTGGACCCTTTTAGGTATTGCCCTTCTTTTTCTTCTAAGCATAGCCTGGACAGCAAAACAGACTCTGCCCAAGCATCTGGTTGAAGCTAAAATGCTTCTGAACCTTGGAACTGTAAAGGAAGGCGAAAGACTTATCTATAATGGCGTACCATGGAAAGTTTCAGCTCTCGGATTCTATACTGATCTTGTCAATCCGGAGCTGATAGGAGGCAAGATAAGCCTCCCCATCAATAAACTTGCAGATATGTATTCCAGAGCATGCCATCCTGAAGAACCATGGTTTCCATGCAGAAAAGAAGACTGGATAACCCTTGCCGACGGGACAACAGGAAAAGTGGTTCTCCAGTCTCCTGAAACTGTGCAGTTGTTTCTGCATGGAGGCACTGTAAAAACTTATCACACTCCAAATTTTTTAAGCCAAAACCCACAAAACATATCAAGGGGCTTTCTTATTGTCATTCCTTTTGGCCTTGATTACAGCCATCAAAAAGAAATAACAGGCACAATCCCTTCAAAAATGCGGGAGGCGGTAATGGATGGCATAAGCAGCGCCGGTTTTGCAGGGAACCTTAAAAATTTAAAGGTAGAATTTTCCAAGGCAGAAGCCTCTTCACTCGATATAGTTATAATAGTGTCTTTTACTGGAGAAGCTGCTGAAAATTATGGGGGTATCTGCAGACAGATTCAAAAAAGCGCTGTTGAAGCCTGTACTTTAAATGGCTGGTCAATTCCTTTTCCCCAACTTACTGTGCATAATGGATGAATAAGAACCACCTGTTCGAGCAGACTTTCTATATGATCCGATCCGAAGAACAGGGCCGCAAAAGCCTGATTCCCGTCATTCCAGCGCAGGAAGGATGTAGGGCCGGCTGAAATACATGAACCTGACCAAGTCAGGCATGACTCTGACTATTTTTTTTGACTTTTTTGCGAACCCATCAATAATTTTCTGAACCACGAAAAAAATTATATATTGATCTTCGGTAAATTTTGGGGGATTCATTATAAAAATAAACCTGTTTTTGAATCTGCTAAACTTGACAAGGTCGCAAAAAAGTCCGGATTACCGTCATTCCGGCGAAGGCCGTAATCCAGAAGTGGCTCAAATTACTGGATGCCGGATCAAGTCCGGCATGACGCTAAAGCCATTTTTCAACTTTTTGCGAGTCCATCAAACTTGAAAAGGCTGCAAAAAAGTCCGAATTCAACCATTCCGGCGGGGTCTGTACCGGTGAAAAACGGGGCCTGAGTCCAGAAATATCTGAAAACACTTGATACAGGATCAAGTCCGCATGGCGCTGACGATCTTTTTTGCATTTTTGCGAGGTCATCAAACTTCTTAATCGATCAGGACGGATTTCTCTATGAAAAGAAAAATTGTCAAACTCGTATTTTGCTTATTATCCAGTATATTGCTTCTGTATTCATGCGGCAGCGACGATGAAAAAAATGATTCGAATCTGATTTTAAACGGCAGCCTTACAGGATCAAGGGTTGACTGGTATAAAACAGACGGAGGCCTCCTGATTGATGTCGATCAGTTCATGAATGGAGTCGGCGGCAGATTTGTTCCCATAAACATGAATAAGGGAATAGTCGCGCAGTATGGAAAAAGGATAGGCTTTGCCACTAACGGTGCTGAAAATGGCATGGTTCAGGTGAGTCTTTGCAAGATGAAGCCAGCATCAAGGGAGTTTCAGGGGCGTTTATGGGCGCCCGTGCAATTTCTTGAAACTGTTCTTGACGGCGACGTCACTGTAAATGAAGATAAAAACCTGATTACAGTAAAAGCCCCGGCCCCGCTCCAGATTGGAGATATTATACCTGAAGCCGGAAATCTGTCTTCGGTGCTTAAAAAGAATGGGTACACGGTTCAACAGGGAGATATCTGCCTGAGCAATGCCATAGATGTCTGCTATGCAGGATATTCGCCCAACGCCAATGGTAATAATGCAGGATTCCCGTATTTCTGCATCCAGGCACCTTTGCCACCGGATGCGAAACATGCAATCATCCCTGCCCAGTTTGCATTCAGCATGCGCGAGGATGAAGGGTTCATTCTCATAGGCAGAACTCCTCCTGCATGTGATTATTATAGCTATCGCAGTTATTTTTTAAGCCGCTGCCTAAGTGGCACCAACCCTTTTGACCGCAAAAAGATATACGCCCAGCTTGGAGACCCTATAAATGCCTATAACATCATGGAAGACATGTTCTATCCGGCAAGCGGGGGAAATAAGGTAGGCCAGTTTGGATCTTTCTTTATCCTTGTATCCACCCCGGACAGACAGCTTTATGAAGACGTTATTGCCGCAGTCTCTGAAGCAGGATTGGATAGGGAGAAAGTCCTGCTGGATGTCATAGACTCGAATCTGGTAAGGCTTGGAAATGATGATTATGCAGACCTGATGAATTTCCTGCACCGCTTTTCAAACCCGGCAGACAAATCTGCAGGACAGGCCTATCTTAATCGCCCAACGCTTGAAATCATTCGCCTTACGCCAAATACTCCAAGGAAGGCAAACTTTCTTCAGCCTTTTGCCCCAAGACAAAGAGGATCAGGCATTACCGAGAACCATTTAACTCAAGATACAGCCAAACTGAGACAGGCTATCATTGATAAATACAGCCCTAATTACACCATACGCGAACTTGACACCCATGTCTGGCTTGGCAAGTCAGGCGCCGAAGCCATTAATGCCCTGGAGGATGTACTCGGCGAAACCAGGGACACGCTTTATCTGAATTCTGATTCTTTCAAATTTAATCAGGATACTGTCATTGTTGTTTATGGAGTCAATCATACAAAGATCCGCAAATCCGTCTATGGCAATGTAAGCTGCTACGGAGCCAAATATGCCAATGGTTTCGGAGGCATCACCAATTCTATGTATGAAGGAAGTGTTGCCAGAAGCTTCCCGCAGATAGCAAATACGGACAATCTGTATATGTGGAAATTCGCCAGAAACAAAATTGATGATGATACCTTTAAGGTGGATCAGGATACATATGGCAATTTAAATGGCATCAATTATGGCGATGAGGCTTTCATGGCTTTCAGAATGTATATTGACCCTGATTCACCTGACCTGCTGGGGCCTGATCCGAATGAGATCATTCTTGACAAAGTAATGGTGATGACTCCCAGATAAACATTTAAATAGGCTCTGTTCCCCTTAAGTGCGGAGAAGGATATACACAATAACTATTTGTGGTTATGCCCAATTCTCATTAACATTTGAAAGTTCATGAGCTTAACATTTTTAAAACTCTAAAGATATCAGTTTTTTACCTACTAACAAAACCATAAAGTTTTTGCGGAGCTTTTTGGAATAAAATCCGCAAGAACTTTTTGAGTTGCGGTAGTTGCATGAAGTTTTTATTTTCAAACATTTATGGGTATTCAGACTATACTTAATTAGTTTTCTAACACCCCCGGAGGGACAATATGAAAAAGATAGTGGTACCAATTCTGATCCTGTCGTTTGTTTTTTCCTTTTTTTGCACTGCCATGGCGGGCGAGGAAGACATAAAAGGGAGCAAGGATCTCCCAATTCTAACGAGGATGCCCGACTTCTATATTTCAGGCTATAAATATAACGACTTTGACACCCACAGATTCAATGACCAGACCAAAAAATATGTCAATATCGAAGGCCAGAAGTATTACATCGAATACAAGCTGAAGAAAGGCGCCACAGAACCTGGAGAATTGAAAATCCGTAGAAATATTCAGGATGCCCTAATAAAAATTGGCGGAAATGTCGTTTTTGATGACAACTTCAACAAGACCTCCACCATCGTAGTTCAAAAGGATGGAAATGAAACATGGGTCGAGGTGAGAAGCTACAATAATATGTATAGACTTACAGTAATAGAAAAAAAGGCTATGGCACAGGAGGTCGTGGCCAAGGCCGAGGCTATGGGCAATGACATCCATGCAACCGGACATGTTTCGATATATGGCATCTACTTCGACACAGGTAAGTCCGAGATTAAACCTGAATCTGACGCAGCCTTGACTGAAATTGCAAAACTCCTCAAAAACGATGCAGGTCTGAAGGTTTATGTTGTTGGTCACACAGACAGTGTTGGTTCTTTTGACTCTAATATGAAGCTGTCCAAAGACAGGGCAGAAGCTGTGACAAAGGCCCTGGCTGGCAAATATGGAATTGCGCCGGACCGTTTGAAGTCTCATGGAGTGTCTTCTCTTTCTCCTGTCTCATCCAATGACACAGAAGAAGGCAAACAAAAAAACCGCCGTGTGGAACTGGTTAAGCAATGATGACAGGTGAGGCTCGTCATAATTTTCAATTCTTGATCAATGCTTTTTGAAATATCTGTCTGGTTAGATCAAAAATTCTAAAGTCGGATTACGAGCAAAGGACGCTCTAATCCGACCTACAAATTGGCCTGTTTTCATCGATTCGAACATACAAGGGATGCCGGACCTGATCAGGCACTTCTGTCGATATGGAACTTGTTCACCATATCCGACAATTTTTTTGTTTCTTCTTCCAAAATATTGGCTGACTCTGCAGATTCCCTGGCGATATTGGTATTCAGGCGTGTGACCTGATTGATCTGTTCAACTGCTTTGATTATTTCATCCAGACCTCGCGCCTGTTCCTGACTGCCCCTTGAAATTTCCTCCGTCAACCGGTTGATCATATTACCGCCCTGGACCGCTCCTGCAAGCTGATCATCAATTCCCCTGGATAGTTCCTCACCTTTTCGGGCATTATCCACAGACTGCCTGATCAGTTCCTCGGTTCTCCGTGCAGCATCTGCCGAGCGCTTGGCAAGCCGCCCAATTTCATCGGTCATAAGCTCGAACCTGATGCCTGCGCCCTCAACATGGGCTGAGGCAACAGAGGCGTTCAGGCCGAGGTAATGGGAAACCCTTGATATTTTCAACAATTCATCAATGATGCTACTCAATTCTTCATGTTTTGTATGGTCCGAGGCTGCTTCATCATCATACCCAGCTCCATCGTGTCCTGATCTGACATGGATGTTCAGGCCTAACGTGTCAAGACGGTCAGCGGCTTCATTACAGCGTTTTGCAAGATTTCTGATTTCAGTCGCCACAATTCCGAAACCCCTTGCGGATGAACTTATAACAACCGCTTTTTCAGCAGCGCTGGTTGCAAGTGCGTCTGTTTCCTTTGATATATTGTCGATTTCCTGAACTATGGTTTTGGTATTGTCTGCGGCCGAACGGATCTCGTCCATCGCCGCCAGCATCCTTTCCATGGCGTTTTTGCTTTCAATGATGGAATCAACAGAACGCCGGGCGCTTATGCTGGCGTTTTTAGTGTTCTCAACGGTTATGGCCGAGGTTTTTGAAATACTGGCAAGGTTTGTCGAGGCCTCGGAAATCTGCTCGTTCTGGACTTCTGCCCCTCTTTCTCCGGTCAGGCTGTTCATGGCGATGCGCTCACCCACCTCGGTAACGCTTTCGACAGACTCAGCAACCTGCGCTATGGCCGAATGTAGCGATTCGGCCGTGCCGTTGATTGCTTTTTTGATCATCGCATGCTCGCCTCGGTACTGACCGCGCATGCGGGCCCTCAAATCAAAATTAGCAAGCTGCGCGAGTACAGAGCCAGCTTCGGTGACAGGATCGATAACAGCATCAAGTGTTCCGTTTACTCCGTTGATCAGATCACGCCATATTCCGCTGAAATCCCAGCCGTTTCCACGGGTACGCAATTTTCCGTCCCTGATCTTGTCTATGAGATTTCTGGTTTCGTTATCAAGCCCGTATAATGTGGCGAGCAGAGTGTTCAGATTTCGTTTTAGATCGTTGTATTCTCCTTTGTAATCGTCGATCAGAAATGGGGGAATCTTGCCGTGGGAGATCTGGTCAATGGCGTTTGCTGCAAGGCGCAAAGGATCGACAAGGGCGTCGAGCATCCGGTTTACAAGGGTGATGAGTTTCCGATCCTCTCCTTCGAATTCCATGGGATCACCACGTTCATCAAGCAGACCATCCACCATGGCCTCTGCAAGGCGGAGGATTTCGTCGTGGGCTGTGCGCTCTTCACTTGCAATTAGGGCTGTGGTCGATTGTCCGTGCTTCATTTCAGGATTCCTCATCTTTGCAAGAGTTTATTAGTTTGACAAGGTCACAACAAGTCCGATTACCGTCATTCCGGCGCAGTCCTGTCCCGGTGAAAACCGGGAGCCTGAATCCGGACGTGGCTGAAATTACAAAGATGCCGGATCAAGTCCGGCATGACGCTTAAGCCATTTTTAGGCTTTTTGCGAGACCATCAAGTTTATCTCTGATGTATGCGGCTGCCGGGCCTGCGGCTGCCTCTGTCTCAGGAGTCATTGCATAACGCATGAGATTGAAGCAGCGCCCTTCGATCCCCACAAGAATGATGGACTCAGGCATCAGTTCCGGGTAAAGGGCCTTTCCTATGTCAATGGTTTCCTTGAGGCCTATCCCATGAACCGATATGGACGGATTCCCGAATGACGGAACCTTGTCCCATGAAAGACAGTGAATAGTGCCTGCCGGAGCTCCGAACTGAACCGCATCCACAACAATGAGTATTTGTTCGCCCCCGCCAAGAAGATCAAGCAGAGCGAGTCCTCCAACTCCTGAAAATTCAACCCTGACGCCCTTAGGAAGATCCATGTTCAGAAGCAGTTTATACACTTCGTATCCAATGGCGTCATCTGCGATGAGTTCATTGCCTATGCAGACCACAAGGGCTGATACGCCCAACCGGGCCGTCACTGGGTTCTGATAATTACCAGGCATGATTTCCCGGAATTTGTGATTTCCGATTTAACAGGTCTGCTGACCAGTTCATTGACAATACCGTCGAAATAGTAGTGGAACAGCCTGCACATGGCCTGGCCCATTTCTATTCCCCTCAGCTTGCAGATATCCCTGAGAATACAGCGATGGAACACAATCGTATTCCCGTCCTCGCCCCCTTCAAGTGATATTACGAAACCCGCTTTCATCCTTTCAGCAACAACTGCAACAGCTTCTTTAAGTGAAGGATTTTCTAAAAAAACAGGGTATTTCTTTGCTGTGTCCCTGCCAGCCATACGCCCCACGGATGAGGTGGCACCACCCATTATATTGTCAATGGTGGCGGTAAATATGTCCATGAGAAAGGCGACTTCCGTGAGTGCAGCCTGATGATCTTCAAGGGTCAACCCCATGATGGTTTCGTCGCTCATAGAAATTTCTCCATTCTGCTCCAGAACTTGTGATCCCTGTAAAAATTTTTTACCGAATGATAATTCTCGTGGGTAATGGCACCTGACGGACAGATATAAGCACAGGTCAGGCAGGCAATACAGTCTTCGGGATGCTTTATCAGGGCCTGGTGACTTTTAGAGTCGTATTCGAACACATTGGTCGGGCATATTTCCGCGCACATGCCGCATCCCCTGCATGCCTGCTCGTGGAGATTAATTACTACCATGAGGAGTCCCTCCTTATGGTTCTTAGTGTATTTCCATTCTCGGTTATTACGATTTCAATGGGCATGGCTCCAAGAGCGTGGGTGGCACACGAGAGGCACGGATCATAGCAGCGGATCCCGAACTCGACGGCATTAAGAAGCATTGCGTCGTCCGGCCTTCCTATGACATGGGAGGCTGCAGCCTTTTCTATGGTCTTGTTGATGGAAACATAATTCTGCTGGGTGGCTACAATAAGGTTTGCAGAACGAACAATGCCATTTTCATCTATCTCATAATCATGGATCAAGGTTCCCCTTGGCGCTTCCACATGGCCCACACCCCGCCCCCCCTGAAATTTTACGGGAATCCTGGTTTCTCCATGTATGGCCGGATCATTGATGATATCCCTGGCCCGCTCGCTGGCATGCAGCAGTTCCACAATCCTTGCATAAGCCTGAAAAACCACGGCGTGGCATGGATTCCCTCCAAGCCTGCGCATTTCAGCAAGCTCTGAATCTGCTGCCTTGGTTCCGAAACCGTCCGCGAGGTTCACCCTGGCAAGGGGGCCAACCCGGTAGTCATGGAGGGCTCCATCATTCTTTATCCTGACTTCCTTCATATACGACCAGTCCACCACTGATTCCACCAGATGCTTATCATAGTCTTTTGTGGGGAATTCGACCCTTACATTGCCCTTGTCATCAACAGCCCTCAGCGTGTCGCCCATCATGCCTGCGTTGCCATCTTTCATAGTCCCTAAATGCCACGACGGAATCACCCAACCTTTCATAAGCGATGGGTGGAGATCAATCTGTTTAAGGAGAAGCCCCTTGGCTGCTGCGGCAAGTTCAGGGACAAGTGCATTAATCTCGTTTATCCAGGTCACAAGATGCTGCTTTTTATCGTTATCCAAAACAAATGTGATGCCACCAGCCACAGACGTGACAGGATGAATCCCCCTCCCCCCGACCATTTCGCCGATCTTCTGGCCAAGGGTTCTGCATCTCAGGGCTTTTTTCGCAAGCTCGGGATTTGCCTGCACAATTCCAACAACATTTCGGACAGAAGGATCTGAATCCAGACCAAAAACAAGATCAGGCCCTTCAAGAACAAAGATAGACAGAACATGGGAGTGAATAAGATGACCAAGACAAAGAAGCTCCCTGAAAAGCTCCCCTGCGGGCGGCGCCTTTACACCGGCCGCACTGTCAAGAGCCCTTGATGCTGCAAGATGATGGGCAGCGGGGCAGACTCCGCAAATACGCGCCGTGATGAGGGGCATACGGTCAGCTTCCATACCGGCAAGAATCCTCTCGAATCCCCGGAGTTCGTTGACCACAAGACCGGCAGAGGCAAGGGAGCCGTCGTCCCCGATATTCAGAAAAACCCGCGCGTGCCCTTCTATCCTGGTTACCGGATCTATGGTGATGGTCTTATTCATAACTTGCCTCCACGTCAGAAAGCCATTTCTTGATAAGGAAGGTTGGTTTTTCTCCAATCATGGATGAGGCCATGGTGTAGGAGTAATGGGATTTTGCGGTGCGTTCGATTTCAGAAATTATTGTCTTCCGAGGGATAAGGGTGAGCCGCGACATCCTGTCTGCAATTTCCGTCCTTATATCCCTGTTTGGCTCAGTCAAAACCTGCATGGTGGCTCCGGCACAGCCAGTACAGACAACTCCGTTGGTCGGACATGGAGCCAGACATCGGTCAAGAGTTACAGATCCCATGCAGATATACCCCTGGCTGAGAAAACAGAGATGAGGGTCAGGAATTCCAGTGGAGCTGCTTTTTATGGTGTCCACTTCGGTTTTTTCCATTACACGGTTACATCTTCCGCACACCGAACGCTTGGCGGCCTTGGGGCTTCTGCCCTCAACAAGGGCTATGAGCGCATCGAACACAAAAGCAGGATGAGGAGGGCACCCAGGAAGGTACATGTCCACATCTATGACTTCATCTATGGGCAGCACAAATTTTTCAAATGGTGATACTTCAACTGACGGGCTAACATGGGATGACGTCGTTTTCCCGTTAATATAGACCGTGTCAAAAATTTCCTTTCTGGTATGAACTATTCCGGCACCAACTATGCCGCCATAAACGGCGCATGAGCCCCAGGCGATTATGAGGTCACAGCTTTTCCGCATTTCTTCGGCTGCATGACGGTCATGCTCGGTTCTGACAGCACCGGAAACAAGTCCTATCCGTGCTTTTGGATACCCCTTGATATCGGTGAGAACGGGACATCTCAGTATTTGGACAGATTCCAGAACCTGGATAATTTTTTCATGCAGATCCACGACCGCCACATGACATCCGCCGCAATCGCTCAGCCATTCAAGATTCACTGAAACCGGATTTACAGGTGCACTGTTTTTCGTTTCATCTCCGCTCATCTGGTCTCCTCGTTTCCTTGAATAATATCGTCGACGAAATTTTTGCTGCTTTTTTTGCTTTTGACCGTCAGTTTTTTGAGACAGCCGTTTTCACCTGCATGCATGATCTGAAGGGTGGAATCACACCCCATGATGTTAAGAATGGCGCCTGAAAAGAATCCGTTCATCATATTGCACAGAGACCCTTTCTGGGAGTGGCCGAATCTAAAAAGTGCCTGCCTGATCATGCAGTCGCTGAACACAAGAAGAATTTCATCTCCATCCCCTTTGGACAGCACCATGGACGTTCGGTCATGTGGCTTGAAAGGCTCAAAATGCCATAAACATTTATTCTTCACAAGAACATTGCGGATCGTCAGGATGGCCTTTTCGATATCGTCTGTAACCGGGGCTCCGCTCGAAAACTGCATCCCCAGGCGTTTTCCGGCAAGATATGATATGCCGTTCGACGAATCGCCTATGGCATGCTCGATGCCGCTGGCAAGCGCACCTAAAAAATTCATAGCCTCCTGAAGTGAGGCTCTTGTATCAATGAGATCATTCACGTCTGAATTACTCCTTATCAGCCGGAGAAAAGAAAGAGCAAGTATTTGCCAATGAACTGGCCTTACAAAATCAGGGGGTTAATACGGTCTTATGGACTTATGAGTGTTTGGTGATGTACCAAAGGACATAATATAATTGTGGTTATGCTCAATTCTCAGTAACATTTGAAAGTTCATGAGCTTAGCATTTTTAAAACTCTAAAAATATCAGTTTTTTGCCTACTAACAAAACCATAAAGTTTTTGCGGAGCTTTTTACAAAAAGCGCCCCGCTCGAGGCACTCGCCCTATCAACTTCAAAACAGCCGAACGAATACGCTTCATCTGATTTTGGTCTATTGGGTTATAAAGCCTCGCCGGAGGCACTCGGCTTAACGTCGGATTACGGACAAAGGGCGTCCTAATCCGACCTACGCATCACCCTTTTTTGATGGCAAATTAACCATAAAAGGCACTTTTTAACTGAAAATCAGGCAGAGCCACATAATATAATTGATGTTCTTTAAGTGATTATAAAGAACTGCGGATATTTTTGTCAATTTAACTTTCTCCATTCACAGAGGATTGATTTGCATGGCGCCTTTCAATTTCATTTTTTCTCCCTTACCTCTATGGACCTAATCATGAGCTCCCGCCCGGTTAATACCTTGATATCGTAGCTGCCACATTTCCCGCACAGAAACTCGGGTTCGAGGATAGTCCACCCGGTCAGACATGCCCGGCATTCCGCAGTCACAGGGATTTCGTTAACAACCAGTTCCGCCGATTCAAGGGATGTGCCCCTGGATGCCATTTCAAAACAGAACCTCAGGCTGGTTTCAGTCACGCTCGACATTTTTCCGATGTCAAGGGTTAGCCTTTCGACCTGATGCCCGGCAAGAGTAGGAGGGATGGCCCTGATGGCTGATTCGACGACCTGTACTGCGATTGACAGTTCATGCATGCGTGAACCTATATAAAAATTGTGGGCTGAAATTAGGAGTTGTTTTTAAATGCGACCTTAGTTTATCGTAAACAGTATTAGTCCATGATGTAAATCATTTTTTCATTTTGCCTATGCTCCGGAATTTCATATGACAGATTCCTGAAACAAAAAAATACGGCAAACATTTCCCAGGGGACTTGAAATCCATGTGCATAGCCATCCCAATGAGGCTGACAAGTATCGCAGGATCAACAGGTATTGTGGAATCAGACGGGATTAGCATGACCGTAAATCTCATGCTGATCGAAAATCCGGTTCAAGGTGACTATCTCATCATACATGCAGGATGCGCCATAAGCAGAATAGACGAAACAGCGGCGCTTGAAACCCTTGAAATTCTGAAACATTTTTCCATTCCTGAAAGATAAATGCCATGTCATTTGATGCCATACCCAGCCAATATGAATCTGAAACCGTCAGCGAAAAGATAATCGTGAAGGGCATGGTTCAGGGGGTGGGGTTCAGGCCATTTGTCCATAATAATGCAAAAAGACTTGGGCTGACCGGGAAAGTCAAAAATACGAGGGAAGGGGTTGAAATCATAATACAGGGAGGGAAAAGCGCCATCACCCTTTTCAAAAAATGTCTTTCCGATGCGCCGCCTAAACTTTCAGGAATCACGGAAATATTGGTGGAACCATTTCACCTCCAGGATTTCGATGGATTTACAATTGAAACAAGCACTGAAAATCAGACACGCGGCACGATGGTTCCTCCTGATGCGTCTGTTTGTGATTCATGTCTGTCAGAAATGGGAAACCCTGAAAACAGAAGATCAGCTTACCCTTTTATCACCTGCACGGACTGCGGCCCAAGGTTCAGCATTATCAAGGATATCCCCTTTGACCGAATAAACACAACCATGGATTCATTCCCCATGTGCAAGGAATGCAGTTCCGAATACGGGAACCCAGGCGACAGGCGCTTTCACGCCCAGACCATATGCTGCCATGTATGCGGCCCAAAAGTTTTTCTTTACCATGGCAAAGAGCCTGAACTTTCGGACAGGCATGCCATTGAGGCGGCTGTGTCCATGCTTCAAAACGGGAAAATTGTTGCGCTGAAAGGGATAGGCGGGTTTCATCTGGCAGCTGACGCTACAAACCAGGAAACAGTTTCAAGGCTAAGACATTTGAAGGCAAGGGGTGACAAACCCTTTGCCGTGATGGCAGCATCTCTGGACGCAGTTCGGTCTTTTGCCGAGGTTGGCGAAGGTGAGGCTGGCGTCCTCATGTCCTCTGCCAGACCAGTCGTAATTCTTAAAAAAAAGAAAACCCCGGAAAAAGAATGGAAAATAGCCGAAGACGTCGCTCCCGGAAATCCCATGATCGGGGTTATGCTGCCATATGCGCCGCTCCATGCTCTTCTTTTCAAAAAGAATCAGACTATTCTTGTCATGACGAGCGCCAACAGAAAAGGCGAGCCCATAATCTGCAAAAACCAGGACGCCATTGCCTCGCTCAGCGGAATGGCTGATGGAATTCTTCTCCACGACAGGGATATTCATATGAGAAGCGATGATTCGGTTGGCCGGTGGATAGATGACAGATTCAGATTGATCAGGCGCTCACGCGGATATGCCCCCATGCCAGTTAGCATGATAAATGACACACCGCAAATCCTTGCAACTGGCGGAATCATGAAAAACACATTATGCATGGTTAAATGCGGATCTGCGTTTTTAAGCCAGCACATCGGAGATCTTGAAACACCTTCCGGACTTGAATTTTTCCATGAAACAGCGTGCCACATGCGCAGGCTGATTGATGCAAATCCGTCTCTCATGGTTAACGACAGCCATCCTGACTATATAACTTCCGGCTTAGGGAAGAGTTTCCCGCATGCCGAAGCCATAACTGTCCAGCATCACCACGCCCATATCGTGAGCTGCATGGTGGAAAATGGATATAACGGAGACGTGATCGGTTTAGCCTTTGACGGAACAGGCTACGGGGATGACGGAACAATCTGGGGCGGCGAAGTTCTTATAGCCTCAAGGAAACAATATATACGCGCAGCCCACCTTGAGACTGTTCCAATGCCAGGAGGCTCCGCAGCAGTGAAAGAGCCTTGGCGCATGGGGATAAGCTGGCTTTACAATACTTTTGGTGATGACATGTGGAATCTCGATGTGCCGATTTTCAAAAAAACCGGGATTTCAGAGGCCAAAACCCTCGTACATATGATGAAGAGGAAGATCAATTCTCCCCTGACATCCAGCATGGGCCGTCTTTTTGATGCAGTTTCCGCCATCATAGGCCTCTGCCAGATGAATACCTTTGACGGTCAGGCAGCCATGGCCCTTGAAATGTGCGCACTGAACGCTCCCTGGGACATCCCCGGATATTCTATGGATGAAGTTCTGCCGGATAAAATTCATGAAGCAGACGGAATCATTATTCCTGACATGAAGCCACTGATCCGGGCCATTGTCAGTGATCTTGAATCCCATGTTGACAAAGAAATAATCAGCGCACGCTTCCACAACACCGTGATTAATATCTTTGCAGAAATAAGTTCAAGGCTTGCAGAACAAACAGGCATGAGTGTAGCGGCCTTGAGCGGCGGAGTGTTCCAGAATGCCTGGCTTCTTTCAGGACTTTCAAAAGCCCTTTCAGAAAAAAATCTCACAGTGCTCACCCACTCCATCGTACCGACAAACGACGGAGGTCTTTCCCTGGGACAGGCAGGAATAGCGGCCGCAACATGCCAAAACCATCTGGTTAAAAAGGTAAAGCCATGACATTTGACTGGAGGGACGGCTACAGAGATACCTCAACATGCAGGGCGCTTGCCGGACATATACGTGATATAAGCACCCGCCCGGTGACTCTCATGGAAGTTTGCGGCACACACACAGTCTCTATTTTCAAAAACGGGATAAGATCCCTTCTTCCAGCCCACGTCACCCTGCTTTCAGGGCCAGGATGCCCGGTATGCGTGACACCATCCTGCGACATAGATGCAATCATATCTGTTTCCGGTCAAGAGAACACAATACTCGCAGCCTTCGGAGACCTGATGAGGGTTCCGGGCACATCCAGTTCTCTTCAGGACAAACGTGCCGGAGGCGCTGACGTCCGGGTGGTCTGTTCAGTGATGGAGTCCCTTGATCTGGCCGTGAAAAATCCTTCGAAGCGGGTAGTTTTTGCAGGAGTAGGGTTTGAAACAACAGCACCCACAGTTGCCGCAGCAATAAAAGAAGCTGACAAAATGAAGCTGGCCAATTTTTTTGTCTATTCGTCACACAAGCTGACCCCTCCGGCAATCTCAGCAGTCATGGGATCAGGGAATTCCTCCATAGACGGCCTGATTCTGCCGGGCCATGTTTCAGCAATGACAGGAGCTGATTATTTCAGATCCGTGGCCAAGACAAGCAGGCGAGCAGCTGCCGTCACAGGATTCGAACCAGTTGATCTTTTAAGGGGAATCGCAGAACTGATCAGGGCATTTGAATCAGGCGAAACCGGATTTTATAATACTTATGAACGGGCAGTGAGCGCCGAAGGCAACAAACCAGCAATGAATATGATGAATGAGGTTTTTGACGTTACTGATTCCAGATGGCGTGGTATAGGAGTAATCTCCGCTAGCGGCCTTGCAATTTCAGAGCGTTACAGACGATTCGACCCATGCCATGCTTTCGGAATCGCACCAACTGATGAGGCAGATCCATCTGGCTGTGCCTGCGGCGAAATCCTCACAGGGAAAGCCACCCCACAGTCTTGTCCTCTGTACAAAAAAGTCTGCACGCCTCTCAATCCTGTTGGCCCTTGCATGGTTTCAGGTGAAGGAACCTGTGCTGCTTATTATCATTACGGAGAATAAATATGCCCGAGGGCCTGGAAAAATGATGCCGAGTCATAGGCCAATTAATAGGCCGGGATAGAGCGTCCTTTGCTCGTAATCAGACATTGATCCGAATGTCGGCGGGCCGCTTTTTGAAAAAAGCTCGGAAAAAGCATTTCAATGATAAAAATCATAGAGGTGAATACACAAGTAAGCATCTGTTATAATATCAATTTTATTTAAAGATCATGGACTCTCAAAAACTAAAAAAAAGACAACGGCGTCGTGCCATACCAGATCCGGCATCCAGATTTTCAGACACTTCTGGATTCCGGCTTGCGCAGGAATGACGGGAACCGGAGTTTTTGCGGCCTTGTCAACCATACAAGACATTTCACACCACAAAACGGCATTAATATGAAAAAAAAAGACAAAGTCATTCTTATGGATCATGGCAGCGGGGGTTATCGCTCGGAGCAATTGATAAGAGGCCACATACTCCCTGCGCTTGGAAACCCCTTACTTGACAGGCTCGGAGACGGGGCTGTTTTTGATTTGCCTGTTATTGACGGTCATGGGACAAGGCTTGCTTTCACAACCGATTCCTACGTGGTCGACCCGATTTTCTTTCCAGGCGGAAGCATAGGCAGCCTTTCGGTTAACGGCACTGTAAACGATCTGGCCATGTGCGGAGCAAAACCACTTTATCTAAGCAGCGCCTTTATCATTGAAGAAGGCTTCCCTGTTTCAGATCTTGATCTTATTATAAGCGACATGGCAAAGGCGGCTGAAAGGGCAAACATCAAAATTGTAACAGGAGACACGAAAGTTGTTGCAAAGGGCGCTGCCGATAAAATTTTCATCACAACCTCAGGCATTGGGGTCATAAGCGGAACCCCGTTCTGCGGACAATGCATGGAGCCAGGGGATAAAATCATCATAAGCGGCACGATTGCCGACCACGGCATAGCGATTCTGGCAACCCGGGCAAATATGGAGCTTCCGGCTTCAATTTCAAGCGATACTGCGCCACTTTGCCATCTGGTGGAAAAGATGATCAAAAGCCGCGCAGAAATCAGATTACTAAGGGACCCAACCAGGGGCGGACTTGCAACCATTCTGAACGAGATTGCTGAAAATGCAGGAACCAGCATAAGGGTAGATGAAGAGGCAATTCCTGTCAGAAAAGAAGTGTCGGCTTTATGCTCTCTTCTTGGAATAGATCCCCTTTACGTGGCCAACGAAGGAAAGCTTGTGGCTGTGGTGGCCGCAAAAGACGCGGAAAAACTTGTGGCACTAATGAGAAATCATGAAATGGGCCAAAACGTCTCGGTTATCGGAGAAGTGAGCCAACCAGGACTTTCAAAGGTGATTATGAAAACGCGCATCGGAGGGGAAAGAATCATCCCAATGCTGACAGGGGAACAGCTTCCCAGAATATGCTAGGTCAGAGTATATCTGCCCGGATATGTCGCCCCCCACATCTCATCTGCTTGAAACAGAACCGTGATCAGACATTCCTCCCCCAATTGCCTGATATAATTTCAAAACACTTTTTAGAAGATTAAGACGATTTCCAGCCAGATTTTTTTCGGCGCTACGGCGACTTTCCTGGGCATCCAGCCATAACTGCAATTCTGTTGAACCTGCCCGATAACGGACCTCAGCCAGATCCTCGGCTTTTTTGGCCAAAGTAAGTGATTCTTTGAGAAGCTTGTTCTCTTCTTCATAACAGGTGCGGCCGGAAAGCGCATTCTCAACATCGCCAAAAGCCGTATAAAGAGTCTTACGGAAACTGACCACAGCTTCCTCGTACTCGGTTTTTGAAATTTCCACACTCAGCTTCATGGTGTTCATCTGGATGAAAGGCAATGTCACTCCTGCGCCAAGTGTGCCATAAGGATTCTGAAGTACGTCGGCGAGGCTTGCGCTTTTGCTTCCAAGGCTGCCTGTCAAAGTCAAGGCAGGATAAAAACTTGCTTTTGTGCTGTCAATATTTGCCAGATATTTTCTGAGCCTCTGTTCAGCGGCCCTGAGATCAGGCCTCTGGCCAAGCAAGTTTGCAGGAAGACCTGATGAAACCTTGGGAAGCGGGCCATCAGGCAGTTTTTTTCGTTCTGGCACAATATTTTCAGGAGCCTGATCAAAAAGAATTGCGAGGGCATTGCGCGCTTCCGTGCGCTGCTGAACGAGGCTCGTCAGTTCAGCTTTCCGGGTTGACAGGGACTGGCGGGCCTGGATAATATCCAGACCGGAAACAGCGCCTGCATTATATTTCACCTCAACCAGTCCAAGAGTCTTTTGAGCATATGCGACACTTGACTCGGCAGAGGAGATGCGCTCATTAAGATAGGCTATCTGCCAGTAATCGGTCGCGGTTGTCCCAATAAGCGATAGGGCAATGCTCTGCCTGTCAGACTCTGACGCTTCGGCCTCCCAATGGCTCACGTCCCGTATGCTTTCAAGCCTGCCCCACAGATCCAGCTCGTAGCTTGCCGCTGCTGTGACACTGCCCGATTTGCTGTCATTATGATTTTCCAGATTGCGCATACCGCTGGCGCTTGCATCGACGCTCACGGACGGGGTGAGATTTGTATCTGCAAGCCCTGCGTTCAGCTGGGCACGCCTGACCCTGATTGAGGCAGAGGCCAGATCATTATTGGTTTTAAGCGCCTTTTCAACAAGATCACTCAAAACAGGATCATTAAAATCCATCCACCATCTGTCTCCGGCCGCAACTCCTGCTCCGGTGATATTTTCACCCTGCCAAGTCTGCGGCATTTCCACCTCAGGCAATGTATACTTGCTACGAGGAAGAAGGGAGCCGCAACCGCATGACAATATGGCTGAAATCATTATTATCGCACAGGCAATCAGATATTTTTGTATGTTTCTACGCATTATTTTCAGTTAAATCTTCCTTTTATTCTTGATGGACTCGTAAAAAGTCCAATTGCTGTCATTCCGGCGAAAGCCGGAATCCAGAAGTAATTGAAAAAACTGGATGCCGGATCAAGTCCGGCATGACGCCGACGCATTATTTTGACTTTTTGTGGCCTTGTCATTCTTGAATCACCGCAAAAACTTCGAGTCTCTGCCAGATGGTAAAATAAACCAGGCACCAGCCTTCGGAATATTCTTTTTCCAAGCCTTGCCAACCATACTACTCCCTTGCGAGCGCTTCGATAGGATCGAGTCTGGCCGCGTTTCTGGCAGGAAGAAAGCCGAAAAGAACGCCGATTATGGTTGAACAAAGAAATGCTGAAATTATCGATACAAAAGAGAATTTCATGGCAAAACTCTTTACAAACAGACTGAAGATGAACCCCACTCCATATGAAAGTATGATTCCTATCAGACCGCCTATCAGACAAACAAGAACCGATTCTATCAGAAACTGCTGCATTATATCGTCCTGACGTGCACCGACTGCAAGCCTGATCCCGATTTCCTGCGTCCTCTCTGTTACTGACACAAGCATTATGTTCATAACGCCAATACCACCGACAACCAGGGATATGACGGCTATGGCCGAAATCATCAGGGTAAGGGTGGCGGTTGTCTTGTTCACAGTCTTCATTATGCTGTCACTGCTGTTGGTGAAAAAATCCTTGCGACCGTGTCTTTGCCTGAGAAGTTTTATTATGCTCTGCTCTGCGATCTGGTTGGAAACACCTTCCCTGACCCTCACTGTGATGGAATTGAAATACTGCTGCCCCAGAAGTCTGCTCATGGCAGCGCTATAAGGAATCCACACTTCAAGATTCTGGCTGCTGCCGAAAGGGCCTTCCTTTTCCTTGGTTACTCCTATTATCCTGCATGGAAGAGCGCCTATAAATATGACTTTGCCCACGGGATCTTCTTTGGCAAAAAATTTCTTGCTGGTGTTCTTGTCTATTACAACCACCTGGGACTGGCGAGCCACGTCATTTGAGTCAAAATGAACGCCCTTTGCCATTTCGTATCCCCTGACACGGAAATACTGTTCACCTACTCCATTGACCGAAACATTGGCTGTGATGTTCCTGTAACGCAGAAGCTGACTTCCACCAGTGGAAGGAGTCGCGCTGTCAACATAAACCTGGCCTTTCAGCACTTCCAGATCAGACGGTACAAGGGTCTGGATGCTTGAGGCATCCTCATCTCCCCAGTCTTTTCCAGGATTTATGCCTATGACATTCGTACCCATGGCACTGATGTCATTTATAACCTTCTGACGGGCTCCCTGACCAAGAGCCACAACAGACACCACCGATGTGATGCCTATGATGATTCCAAGCATTGTGAGCAATGTCCTCATCCTGTGTGATGCAAGGGCAACCGTGGCCATCTTGAAGGCTTCTGCAAAACGCCCCCAGTTGGCCTGGAAAAAAGACACTGATCTTTCGGCCTTTGTTTTTTCAATAAACGCCTTTTTTTTCTTTTCCTGAACCGCAAGATTCGGAGTATCTCGGACAATCTCGCCGTCTCTTATCTCAATTATCCTTTCGGCATGGCTGGCAACCTGCATGTCATGTGTTACAAGGATAATGGTATGGCCGAGACCATGAAGCTCGTGGAGAATATCCATCATCTCCTGGCCGCTTTTACTGTCAAGCGCGCCTGTCGGCTCATCTGCAAGGATTACATCGCCTCCGTTCATTAATGCCCTTGCAATACTAACCCTCTGCTGCTGACCGCCTGACAGTTGATTGGGATGATGATCGACCCTGTCAGAAAGACCGAGCCTGTTAAGGAGCTCATTTGCCCTGGCCCTGCGTTCGCCCTTTTTAATTCCTGAGTAGACAGCCGGAATTTCTGTATTCTGGACTGCGGTCAGGTGGGGCATAAGATGATAGCGCTGGAATATGAAACCGAAATGTTCCCTTCTCAATTCCGCAAGTTCGTTACTATTAAGCGTACCTGTTTCCCTGCCGTCGATCAGGTAGAGTCCTTCACTCGGACGGTCAAGACAGCCGAGGATATTCATCAGGGTAGATTTCCCCGAACCAGAGGCCCCGACAATCGCAACCATCTCTCCGCTACGGATGATAAGATCGATTCCTTTGAGCACAGGAATTTCCTGGCCACCGATTAGAAACCAGCGCACCAGCCCGGAAAGCTCAAGCAAAGGTCTGTCCATCATCAATGCCCCCCGCCCGGAGGAGGAGGATGTGACGCGCTTGATTCAGTCGCAGGCAGATCAGCGCTGTCGCCGATTACGACCCTGGCGCCTTCTTCCAGCCCCTCAAGCACCTGGATCTGAACATTGTCCGAAATTCCTGTGCGAATTGTCCGGGTTTCTGCGACATCCCCGATCAGAACCTTGACAGTAGACCGCCCGTCTTTCTGCTTATCAATAATAGCTGACGCAGGTATGCACAGAGCCTGTTTCGCCTGGTTCATGACAATCGTGACCTGGGCGGTCATGGAAACCTTGAGCCTATGGTCAGCATTTGGAACTTCAAAAAGTCCGTAATAATAGACAGCGGTGCCTGAGCTGCTGGTGCTTGTGCTGCTACCGGTCCCAGAGCCGGAGGTGGAGCTTGAAACAGGCCCTGGCTCTATGGCTCTGAGCTTGCCATAATAGCGGAAATCCGAATCCCCAAGCAGGGTAAAATATGTTGTAAGACCTGGTTTAACCCTTGTTACGTCGGCCTCTGATATTTTGGCATTGACCGTCATGGTGTCAAGATCAGCCATGGTCAGAATTGTTGTCGCAGACTGGGTTGAAACCACTGTCTGGCCTTCTTCCGTATCTATTGATATGACCACTCCGTCCATGGGAGCATTTATCATGGTGTACCCAAGATTGGCCTTTGCAGTATCGACGGCAATCAGAGCCTTTTTTATCTGGGCTTCAAGGGCGGATATTTCATATCTGTTGCTTTCAAGCTGGGCCTGGGCGCTCTCAAGATCAGCCCTTGATGCCGCATCCCTGGCGCTCATCTGTTCCTGTCTTTTCAAAGTCAGCTCATACTGTTTAACAAGGGCCTGTTTGGCGGATTTAAGGGAGCGCAGATTCTCCACCTGGGCTTCGGCATCTTTTAAAGTGTTCTGCTGAAGCACGGGGTCAATTTCCGCAAGAAGCTTCCCTTTTTCAACCTTGTCTCCGAGGGCCACATGAAGAGTCTTTAGCTGTCCTGAAACCTGTGCTCCGACAGCTACTGTCTTGAAAGCCTTGAGAGTGCCGCTGGCCAGAACGCTCTCCTCAATATCCATTTTGACGGCATCGGCCGTTATAAATGATGCGCGTGGTTTGCCGAAAAATATTTTTTTAATCGCCAGTCCAGAGCCTGCAAAAAGCAAGAGGACAACAACCCATACAGTGTATTTTTCCCTTAATATCTTAATCATGGCTCAAATCCGTTTTAATTTCCCGGCGAATAGAGGCAATCCCTGCCAAAGCAAATTTCATTACATGACCCTCAAACGCCCCGAGATCGTCTATGATGACCGGAGCCTCAGTTTTTTTTGCCATTTTCCTTACTCTCCTGATCAGCATGGGATGAAGACACATGCTGATTATACATGTTTCGGAATAAAGAATCTGCTCATCTGTGGCACCCGGCCCCAAAAGCTCCCTGACTATGGCCAGGGTCTTTTCACGAAGCGGAATAAGCTCGGACTTCATGACCTCCTCAAGAAGGCCTGTGGGATTAACAAATTCCATCTGAGATATAAAAAAGTCCCTGTTATTTTCATCGGCAATCCTTGCCATAAGCGCCCTCACCTGCCCTCTGAGCCTGTCTTCGGCAGGAGCATCATCTCTTACACCTCCGTCCTGGGGATGAACTCTTACTGATTCGGCAAAGGAGTGACGCCAGCTCTCCTGATACAGAGCCTCCTTGCTTCCGAAATAATAATTGACGGCAGAAATATTTGCTCCGGCACGCTTGCATATCTCGGCCACAGTCGAGTCACGAAAGCCCTTCTCTGCAAATACGTCGCTTGCAGCAGTTAACAGCTTTTTCATGGCAACATCGGATTTTTTTATTTTCATATCATTCCCATATAATCAAATGCATATTTCAAATAAGTATTTAAAATGTAGGTTTGAATAAGTCAAACACTAATTCCGGCCTACGCCGGAATGACGAAAATCGGACTTTTTGCGACATTGTCAAAACTGAACGAATCTATAACCTACAGATAACTGGACATAAATTTATGTGGTTATGCTCAATCCTCAGTAACATTTGAAAGTTCATGGGCTTAACATTTTTAAAACTCTAAAAATATCAGTTTTTTGCCTACTAACAAAACCATAAAGTTTTTGCGGAGCTTTTTACAAAAAGCGACCCGCCGGAGGAACTCGGCTTAACGTGTTAAATCGAAAACCACATTATCTTTTTATCCGCTCATCAGGTTCTTGAAATGAAAATGCAGGGCTGCCCTTTTCCAGGGCCTAAAAACAGGATCACATCCTGAATTATAATGCTGTTTTTTTAAGCAAAATAGATTAATATAATTTACAAATCAAATATCCCAAGATGGGAGCAGCGCCGCCTGCTTTCTTGTTTTCTCTTCAATCTGTTTTTACGAGACCATACCCATATAAAGCAATAATCTGTTTATTTATTCGCAGATCATAATTTCTAAGTTCGAATTTATAAAATCAGGCTGTAAAGAAGGAGCTGTTATGAAATTAAAAGATATAAGCATTAAATGGCAGCTGATGGGAATTATAATAGCTATTGTCTCTATATCACTCATAGCGGTTTCAGTCGTAACATATACGACCATAAATAAAGAGACCAGGGGACAGCTGGAGATTTTATTCAACAATCAATGCAGACAGATATATCATACTGTCGAGAACCAGAAAACCTCGGCAATGGAAAAGCTTAAAATCGCATTGTCTACAGCAAGACTTGTAATTTTAAAAGGTGGTTCCAATGAAAAAAGCATTGAGATTGATGAAAATGAAAAGCTGAACCTTAAAATCACAAATCAGGTCACAAACCAGACAGAGGAAGTGGCCATATATGCCATGAAAATTGATGGTAAAGCGATTACCGGAGATTACAGCATTGTTGACGGAATAAAAACAGACATCGGAGTCGTGGCAACGGTCTTTCAGATTATCGAGCCCCAAGGCATGCTCAGAATTTCAACAAACGTAACCAAAGATGACGGAAGCAGAGCTGTCAACACCTATATCCCAAGGGAGTCACCTGTTTATCAGTCAATCATTGCAGGCAAAACATACTTTGGCAGCGCAGTTGTCGTAAATTCCAAATACCTAACTGCTTATGAGCCGTTTAAAGATAAGTCCGGCAAAATAATAGGAGCCATTTTTGTGGGTATACCGGAGCAGGAAATCCAGGAATCGCTTCTGGAAACCTTTGCAAAGATTGTGATCGGAAAAACCGGATATATCTGGATTGTAAACTCAAAAGGAGACTATATCCTTTCCAAGAACAGGGAAATGGATGGAAAAAGCATCTGGAATTCAAAGGACGCTGACGGCAGGTATTTCATCCAGGACATTATAAATGACAGCAAAAATCTTAAAAAAGGCGAGGCAAAGATAAAATGGTATCCCTGGGTCGACAAGGGCAAAGATTATTCACGGAAAAAGCTGGCTTCTTACGTGAGTTATCCTGAGTGGGACTGGGTCATAGGTTACAGTGGATATGAGGATGAGTTCGAATCAGGGCTTGAAAAAATCAAATACCTGACCCTTATGATCGCTTTGGTTGCTATTCTGCTTGGTGGCGGGATAGCCTATGGATTCATTCTTTCAATAACCAACCCTTTTCAGGAGATCGTCAGAATCATGGAGGCCATAGGCTCGGGAAATCTCAAGGAAACAATATGCTTGGAAGGAGCGGGCAAAAACGAACTGGGCAAGGGAATGACCGGCCTGAAAAAAATGTCGGATGGGCTGAGGGCCATAGTTAAGCAGCTTCTGACAATGATAGAGAAACTCACGCAATCATCGGATAATATGAGAACCGGTTCGAAGCGGATAGCAGCAAATACTGAAGAAATGAAAACCCAGACGAGAAATGTGTCTTCTTCAACTGAAGCGGCAAGTTCAAATATAAACGTGATGGCAAGATCCGCCGAAGATATGACTTTATTGGTTGATGCGGCAACAATAGCAGCAGAAGAAATGAGCTTGTCCATAAATGATGTTTCGCGCCATTGTCAGCATGAGTCTGCAATAGCATCAGAGGCCGAACGGCAGATGACAGCTATGCAGGATCTGATTGTTAAATTCGGGAATTCTGCCGCCAGCATAGCTGAAATAACAGGTATCATTAATGAAATTGCAGACAGCACAAATCTTCTGGCATTAAATGCCACAATCGAGGCCGCGCGTGCAGGAGAAGCAGGCAAGGGTTTTGCTGTTGTTGCATCTGAAGTAAAAGATCTTGCGAGGCAAACAACAGAAGCCACAGACAAAATATCAGGGCAGATTGGTGATATGAAGGCAGATACAGACGAGGTTATCAATGCCATTAAAAAAGTTTCCGAGATCATCATGGAATTCTCTGAAATCTCCGAAATAATAGTAAAATCAGTCCATGAACAGAACAATACAGCAAAAGAAATCACTTACAACATGAAGAATGCCAGAACTGCCGCGAGCGGAATTGCCATTAATGTGACCGAATCTGCCAAGGGCCTTCGTCAAATAGCTTCAAACATAAATACCGTGTCTGTTATTTCTGAAAATACGGCTGACAGCATG
Source organism: Desulforegula conservatrix Mb1Pa (assembly GCF_000426225.1). NCBI lineage: Bacteria > Pseudomonadati > Thermodesulfobacteriota > Desulfobacteria > Desulfobacterales > Desulforegulaceae > Desulforegula > Desulforegula conservatrix. The sequence goes on along the minus strand of NZ_AUEY01000009.1, from coordinate 58,248 downwards.
GAAAAACTGAAGGAAAGCTCGAATGAGCTTGGCAAATTGTCCGCGGATTTATCCGCACTCATAAACAGATTCAAATATTGATGGCCCCGCAAAAAGCAAAAAAAGGCGCCGATATCATGCTGGACTTGATCAGGCATCTTTGTATTTTCAGATAGTTGTGGATTCAGACCTGCGCCGGAATGACGGTAATCGGACTTTTTGCGACATCCCCATCATCAAACAGCCCCATCAGGCTGAGGAGCCACAGGCGCGTCTTCCCTGATTCCGAGTAAAGAGCTTTTCAAAAAATAGAGGATAATGTTTCTTACCCTGGCAAGGTTCTTTTCACTATCCCTGCCTGTAAAAAGAGACGTTCCGAGATATTCCACTGTATTTATCAGAGCATCAATAAACAAAGGATCAAATGCAGGTCTATCAGCTTCTTTAAGCTCTTCGACAAAAAGCAGGGTCAACTGCCGGAACGTGTTTTGCCTTATCTCGGGAATAGGAAATGCAGGATCAAAAAGAGCGTTATAAAGAACCCTAACAATCTCCCCGCGCCTTATTCCCCAGTCTATATAAGCGTCCACACCTGTTTCAATCTTTTCAATTACTGTTTCCGCTTTTTTCACGGCATTTATGACAGTATCAACCAGATCCTGATTGATCTCAACTGCCATTTTTTTCAGCACATCATCCTTGTTCTTGAAAAAACGGTAAAAAGTCGGCCTTGATACCCCTGCATCCTGAATAATAAGCTCCACGGTTGTCCCATGAAATCCATGAACAGCACACACATCTGCGGCAGCATCTATTATAACCCGGTCAAAAGACTGCTGGTCTTCCTGTTTTGGAGGACGCCCCCGCCTGCGCTGAAGAGTTGGTTTTTTATTGTTATCCATCTGTCCCTTATATCATGAAAATCTGCATAAATATTTTTTCTTGATTTAAATTAACACCACTGTTAATTTAATCACCAAATTAACACAGATGTTAATATAAAGCTTCTGAAATATATGACCTGAATTAATCAGCCCACACCCCTAAGCTGATTTTTTTCTTAAGTTTTAAAGAAAAGCAATCCGAACGGCACTTTAACTAAGAGCCGGTTTATTTCACAACCCCGCTGCAATCCAGTTTTTTTTAAAAAAGGAACAACAAATGAAACGCAAAGAAATAAATTCATGGCTGAATCAGGCTCCCTGTTTTGAAGAGATGCTGTGCGGCGTGAATGCAGCCGCAGCCCAGCCCAAAGACGTTGTAAGGGATATTAAGAAAGCCGTGGCCCTGGCCAGAAAATTCAATGAAGAAGTTGTCCGGCCAATGACTCTGGAACTTGAAAACAGGATAACTGAAAATCCTGATTATCTGCCCTGGGAGTTCGTTGAAACGGCAAACAGATGGGGACTATACTCACTATGGATTCCAAGGATCTTCGGGGGAAAAGGGCTCTGCCTCACTTCTCTTGCCATTTTTCTGGAAGAAATCGCCTCTGTATGCGCTGGCATGGCCAATCTTATAGGAGTTCATTATCTTGGATTCGGGACTCTTATCTCGGGCTGGAATTCCAAATTAATCATGGAAATCTGCAATGAAGTTGTCGAAGGAGAAAAAACCGGAAAACCATGCCTGATTTCCCTTGCTCTGACAGAACCTGACGCAGGAACAGACATCGAAGAGACTGACCTCATGGATAAAGGCGTCATAACCTGCCATGCCAAAAAAGCTCCGGGCGGATATGCTGTCAACGGCACAAAAGTCTTTATTTCTAACGGGCATTTATCCACCTGGCATATTCTTTTTTCTTTTGCCAGCACAAAAAAACCTTCTGAAAATCTTGTTCTTCTCGCTGTCAAAACAGGCACACCGGGATTTTCTTTCGGGCGCACAGAAAAAAAAATGGGCCAGAAATCATGTCCTGCAAGTGAGCTTGTTTTTCGTGACACTTTTGTTGAGGACAAAAATGTCTGCATTGATCCCTCACAGGCATCAAAACTCAAAAGAAGCCATACCTCAACAACCATGCAGATTATTGATTATATCTTTTCAGCATCCAGAGCCGGAGTCTGTGCGTTTGGAACTGGCGTTGCAAGAGGGGCTTACGAGGAAGCGCTCAGATTTGCGTCAGAAACAAAAGTTGAAGGAAAACTTCTCGTAAAACATGAATGGGCCCAAGGCATGCTTGCGGAAATGTACAAGAATGTTGAACTTGGCCGCCTTTCCTATCTCGAGAGCAATTACGCGAACAGCATCGATGGGGTATTCAGGCTCCTTAACTGGAAGCCTGTCTATTATATGACAAAATTCACTCCGGCATTTATCATGAAAAAACTGGTCTTCCCTTTTATGTTCCACAGCATGGGAACATGGCTGCTGCGGAAAGTACATTTTGACCAGCAGACAGAAAAGCAGATCGAAAGAACATCAGGCTTTGCTTCTCTTGCAAAATTCACGGGAACAGACGCAGGAATGAAAAACAGCCACCTCGCTCTGGAGCTTATGGGACAGGCAGGGCTGAGGCACGATCAAAGAGCTGAGAAACATTTCAGGGACGCCAAGCTGATGCAGATTTATGAAGGCACTAACCAGCTTAACCGCATTAATCTGTTTAAATGTTTGATAGCCCCAAACATACCTGATTCTGATGTCTTCGGAGACTAAACAAATAAAACAATAAAAAAAAATAAGTAACTATTCACCAAATATGAAATTCAACCTTTTAAAAGGACGCTTTTTTGAAAAAAAGCTTGGCAAAAAACTTCAGGTTTTGAATTTGTTGCCTGAATCCGTTGCGCATAACTTTCTTAAAATTTTCATGAAACACTTTTTACCAAAAGGGGTTTCCAAGAATGAAGCCATCCCTTTAAAAAGCTAACTGAATAGTTACAAAAATCATATTTATTTTCAAAACCATAAAGTTTTTGCGGAGCTTTTTCCAAAAAGCGACCCGCCGGAGGCATAAAAAAAATGACCGCAGATGCAAACACCCTCTCCATGATAAAAAAAACAGCTGCTGATTTTTCAAAAAAAGAGCTGATAAAAAACCGTGAAGAATTGGACAACAAAGGCGCCGATGAACTGCTCCGAAGCATTCTGGACAAGGCCTTTGATATGGATTTTTTCCATTCGGCAATTCCTGAGCCATTCGGCGGAACCGGACTTGGAATAACAGGCCTGTGCGCCATACTTGAAGAAATTTGCTGTGATGACGCAAGCATGGGCTGCATTCTTTTCAGCCACGCCTTTTCAATGAAAATGCTTGTCTGCGCAGGTGCCGAGGATCTGCTTGAAGAAACCAGGCAAAATGGCGCTTCGGCAAATCAGATAATAGTCGCCTGCCCGTGTTTCAATAATCCTTCTGAGGTTGAGCATATTGCTGATGCGATTCCAGACAAGGACTCTTACATACTTTCAGGACAGATTCCCTATGTTGTTCCGGCCAAACTTGCCTCCAGAGCCTTGATACCCGGACGCATAAAGGGTCAGGACGGTTATTCCTGGTTCATGGTAGATTTCAATCAGACAGGAGTCAAGACAGGCAAACCTGTGACAAGCTTAGGGATGCACGCCTGCAAGGCAGTTGATCTGGAACTCGTTAACGCGAAGGGCAGATTAGCGGGGCATATAGGAAAAGGAGCTGAGATTTTTGAGATAGCCGCAAATACCATGCATCTGGCCACTGCTGCAATGGCAAGCGGGATAATGAAAGGATCTCTCAAAGAAGCCCTTGATTATGCGAGCAAAAGAAATCAGGGAGGCCGCAAGATAATCAACTGGTCAGAACTCAGAATGATTCTCGCTGATATGGCTGTTCAATCAAAAGTTGCGGAAATGGTCGTGGCAAAGGCATGCGAGCTGGTGGAAAAGAATTTCCCTGGATGGGAGCATGCATCGAGGGCTGCGGCCATACATGTCCTTTCAGCAGCATGTGATCTGACAACAAACGGAGTTCAGGTTCTTGGCGGAGTCGGCTATATGAAGGATTTCGGCCAGGAAAAAAGAATGCGTGACGCAAAGCAGGTTCAGGCTCTTCTTGGAATTTTTCCATTGAAAAAATTAAAATATCTTGAAAAGAAATAAGGGGAACCACATGAAATCTTTTTTCAGAAATACCAGACCAGGCAAGAATGTAACTTATGGAATGGCGAACTTTGATCTGCCTATCCTTTATTTCAGGGACGATTTTTTTGGCCTGTATTTCACGGCAGATCTTGATAAAGTTCAGGCAATCATGCCATCAAAAAATCTTCACCCTGTAGTAATGCCAAACGGTAAAGCCATAATAGCCATTGCCGCCTATAATTACATAGACACAAGCATAGGCTCATATGGAGAAATCCCAGTCGGAATACCAGTTGTATACGGAAAAAAGACCACTCCAAAGACAGGCTTTTTTCCGGCCATGCTTGAAAGCTCCTTCCCTGGATTCGGGGTTATTGTTCAGCACCTTCCTGTCACCAAAGTGCTTGCGAGGGATGCAGGAAGAGGAGAATGGGGATACACAAAATTCGTGGCTGACATGAATTTCAAAATCACTCCAGAATATCTGGGATGCAATATGCAGGATAACGGCAGAAAAATACTTGATATTCAGGTGATGCGCAGAGGCTTTTCGATGAAAGACAATAAGCCTCTTACAACTTATTCCGTGAAAAACGAGGAACTGATCAAAACCGTAATCCCTCAGACAGGAATAAAAAGGGTTTCTGTATTTACAAAGGGTTCATTCGTAAAATTCGGAGATCATCCTGTGGCTGAATCCATAAAGCAGCTCGGCATTTCAAAAAAACCATTCATGTCTGTTTATTATACCGAGCGTTCCGCAATACTTCCTTCAGGCACAGTGGTTGAAAAAAATGTAAAATCTTTTGAAGGCCATATCGGTGAATCAAGAGAGGCTGTTCATTCATGCCAGTACACTGAGTATGAGGGACTTTAGGACTCTTTTAACCAAAAACCAAAAGCAGGCCTTATGTAAAGCAAGGCCGCTTTTTTGAAAAAAAGCTTGGCAAAAAACTTATGGTTTTCTTGTTATGCTGTATCCCTTTTTTACTGAAAAGCTGGAGCCTGAAGCTTGGAAATCATCTTGACCGGCTCAACTCCAAAACCTGAAAAGCTTGTGTGTGCTGCAATGTTGTTGAAATAAGAATATGTAAGTTGTGCTGAGCTTCAGCGAAGCCCAACATGAGACGGGAATTAGACCTACCGTCCCAGTCGAGCTTCGGCAAAGGACGCCTCAGCGCGACCTACGTCTAATTCGACGACATTGCGTTTGTGGGAGTATACATAAAAAGCTTTAAAGACAGTTATAATAGTTAGTTCTCAGCTCTTTTTTTTGCATAGCTTTTCTTTTTAATTCTAAAGTTTTTGCGGAGCTTTTTCCAAAAAGCGACCCGCGCGGCTTCTTTATCAAAAACCAAATCAGGGGATAATATGAAAAAATTCGCAAAACAACGGGTATTGGTCACAGGCGGAGGCTCTGGCCTTGGGCGCGCGCTTTGTCTTGGATTCGCTGAAATGGGCTGGAAAGTATGTGTGGCCGATATCAATGATGAAAGGGCTGAAGAAACTGCAAGGCTTGTTGTAAAAAAAGGCAGCTGCGCAATGACTTTTCACTGTGATGTGTCAAAGTCAGAAGACATTCAGGCTCTTGCCGATAAAGTCCTTGAGGACTGGGGAGGCATAGATATCCTGGTAAACAACGCAGGAATAGCGACAGCCGGTTTTATGGAAAAAATATCCGGTGAACAATGGGATCGCATAATAGACATCAATCTGAAAAGCGTCATTACATCGTGCAGGATTTTTATCCCTATGCTCGAGGCCCAGGGAGGCGGCCATATAGTAAATGTGGCATCAAACGCAGGAATAGCCTGTTTGCCTGAAATGAGCTGTTACAATGTAACAAAGGCGGCTGTCATATCCCTCTCTGAAACCCTGAAATCCGAACTTTCTCCAAAAAAAATTGGCGTATCAGTGGTTGCCCCCACCTTTTTCAAAACCAATCTTATGGAGTCTTTTCAATCTCCTGACGAACGCCAGAAAAAAATGGCCGAAACATTTTTCAAAAGATCGAGATACTCCGCAGAAGATATCGCAGCACATATTATCCGTTCAGTCTTTAAAAACAGGCTTTATGTGATAACCCAGTTAGACGGCAAATTTGTCTGGTATTTCAAACGCCTTTGCCCGGAAATTTTCTACAGGATTCTTGCCTTTGGCAACAGAACCAAACTTAATGAGAAATTCATGGGGATGTGATCAAAATAATTGAATTTCGAATCTATATTTTTGATTTCTGACAAGAGCCCTGGTAATTTCAGGGCTCTTGCGGATGTTTAGATTTGGTCTTATTCCAATTCTAAATCAAAGCGCTATCTCATTACAGTAATCAGGTTGGCATCGTCGTCAGCTCCTCAACGTACAAACCACGTACGTTTGCGTCGCTTCCTCCTTGCCGCCTTGATTTCATCTTTGATTTAAAAATGGAATTATAGGAGCAGAAAATGAAATATTTCATAAAGAGTGCCGAATTTACCGTCAGATCAGATAAACTGAGGGGCGATCTTTACATGCCTGAATCAGATTCCAAACCGCCAGTTCTTGTCATGGGACATGGATTCGGAGGCCTTCGTAAATTCGTGCTTCCTTCTTTTGCGGAACGCTTCGTAGACGCAGGCATGGCTGTATTATTATTTGATTACAGAGGTTTCGGTGATTCAGAAGGATCACCTCGATCTCTGGTCGATGCCAAACGTCATCTTGAGGATTTCGGGGCCGCTATTGATTACGCAAAAACCCTTCCTGAAATTGATGCATCTCGCATTGCTCTCTGGGGAACATCTTTTGCTGGTGGTCATGTTCTGACTATTGCATCGAGAAGAAAAGACATAGCAGCGGCAGTGGCCCAGGTTCCCCATGTGGATGGATTGGCCAGTTCATTGTTATTTCCTTTTAGTAAAATTCCGCAGGCCATGTATCTGGCAATAACTGATAGCATAGCTTCAACTTTGGGCCGATCAGCTGTCACAATACCCATTGTCAGCGAAACAGGAATTGCGTGTCTTATAAGCCATGACAGTTACGAAGGTTATAAATCGCTTATTCCTGAAGACTGTTCACTTAAGGATTATGTTGATGTTCCAGCCAGAATCATGCTCACGGTCGGAACTTACCGCCCTGTTGCCGAGGCCAATAATATCAAGGCTCCGGTGCTGATAGTCGCGGCTGAAAAAGATACTCTGATTCCTTTATGGGCTGTAAGAAGAACTGCTAAAAAAATCAAGGATTGCAGACTGGAACTACTTCCTGTTGGGCATTTTGAACTTTATAAAGGTGAATATTTCGAAAAAAACATTCTGATGCAGATTGATTTTCTGAAAGAGAAGCTGGGGATCATCTGAAGATAAATGTCGGATTACGGTAAAAGAACGCTCTAATCCTACCTACAAATTTGTCAATAGAGCATCGATTTTCATGGCTTACAGAGGGTTGCTTTTTTATTTTGGCAGTTTCCATCAGTCATCCCTGTTTTTATTAAGGATGCTCCTCACCTTCGAAGCAAGGTCTTTTACTGAAAACGGTTTCTGGATAAATTCATAATCATCCATCCTGAAACCATGAATTTTCATGGACTCCTCAGGATAGCCTGACATAAAAACTGCCTTCATTTCAGGATGCTTTTCCCTGATCTTTTTAAAAAGATCGGGGCCTTTCATATCAGGCATTATAACATCAGACAATAATAGCCTGACCTTCCCTGCAAAACAGCTATCTTCCATCATAAAAAGACATTCTTCACCGCTTGAGGCACAAATGGCATTGTAGCCAAGGCTTGTCAGAATGTTCAAAACCACCTTTCTTGTAATCTCCTCATCTTCAGCTACCAAAACGGTGGCTCCGTCCTCTGCTCCGGATAAAACCACCTGATCCCCATGCTCAGATTCGCCTTCAGGCAGGAAATTTTTCCTCTGGGGAATATATACCACAAAAACAGATCCTTTACCCGGCTCGCTATGGACAGCCACACCTCCGTCATGCTGGCTCGATATTCCATAGACCGTGGCAAGTCCAAGTCCTGTGCCACTGCCCTCTTCCTTAGTGGTATAAAACGGCTCGAAAATTTTCTTCTGCGTTTCCGCATCCATACCGAACCCTGAATCAGAAACAGAAAGAGTCGCATATCTGCCAGGAACAAGGCCTGAAATCATCGCAGCCTCGGCATCATCAAGAAAAACAGAGCCTGTTTCGATCACAAGCGTTCCGCCTTCAGGCATCGAATCCTGGGCATTAACAGCAAGATTCATTATTATCTGCTCGATCTTGCCGATATCCGCAATGATGGATGCGCCGGTGCTGTTATGAACTGTTCTAATTTCTATGTTTTCACGAAGGGTTCTTCTCAAAATTTTATAAAAGCCGTCAACAATGCCTGGAAAGCTTGTATTTTTTGTTTCAATGACCTGCTTCCTGCTGAATGCCATCAGCTGCCTGATAAGATCCTTTGACCTTTCAGCCGCTTTTTTAATTTCATCCAGCATAGGCCTTTGAGCACTCTCCCCTTGAGATGAAAGCATCATCATTTCCGTATAACCGAGTATGGGAGACAGAAGATTATTGAAATCATGGGCTATTCCGGCAGCAAGCCTTCCAATGGACTCCATCCTCTGGGCCTGTATAACATGTTCCTCAAGCTGTTTTTTTTCAGTTATGTCACGGACAAAAACCACAAAACTGTTCTTCTCGGTTGGAAGATTGTTTACACTGACATCTACATCAATGACTCTTCCGTCCCTGGATCTTAGCCTGCTCTCAAAACGCCCCCAGCCTTTTGCGCTGACATCCGCGAGCATTTCGACAACCATTTCGTGGCTGTATTTTGCCTCTATTGATGAAATATTCATTCCGAGAAGCTCTGCGCTGGAATATCCTGTCATGGAACAGGCAGCGTCATTGGCTTCGAGTATGCCAGACTTTATGTCTATAATTAAAAATCCGACCAGGGATGTCTGGATGATGGCCGAATACTTCAGTTCGGTCTGTTTTTTTTCTGTGAGATCCCTTGCCAGACCTATCCTGTTTATAATTTCACCATTGCTGTTCTTTAAGGGGAAAGATTTCACCCACATCCATCTGGTCTCGCCATCAGGCCGGACAATTCTGCACTCACCGTCAAAATAGCCTGTTTCCATAACTTTTTTGATTTCATTTCTAATTCTTGGCTGGTCCTCGGGATGGACAGAATCTATAAATGAAGCCAAATTTTCATAAAGAGCCTTGCTGCTGTAGCCCCAGATTTTCTCATACGAAGGACTAATATAAGTAAGGTGGGTTCCTTCAGCATCAATTATCCATAAAACCTCGTCAATATTCTGGGCAATAAGCTCAAGCCTGTCATCGAGTTCCTTGATATCAGTAATGTCGGCCAAAAGGCCCCTGAATCCCTTAAGATGACAGCCTTCAGTTATGGTTTTTACAGAAGCTCTCAGCCAGCGGATTTTACCATTTTGACCCACGACCCTTAATTTTGTTATAAAAACGCCTTCGATTGCGGCGTTCTTAAATTTATTGTCTATCCTTAAACGGTCGTCAGGGTAAATGAACCGGATAAAATCGTTTCCGATTATGTATTCGGGAGCATATCCGGTAATTTTACGGATCACAGGGCTTATATAGGTAATGACTCCCTGGCTATCCATTGTAAAAAGGACATCATTGATGTTCTCGACAATCTCCCTGTATCTGGTTTCTTTTTCAATAAGCTGCTGTTCATAGAGCTCCCTGTCCATAATCTCGGACATAAGCTCCTGATTGATTTTTTTAAGTTCCTCGGTTCTTTTCTGAACCATTGCTTCGAGTGTTCGTTTTTCCTGTTCGATTAGCCTCTTGTTCCTTAGACTGTCTAAAATCACGGCAAGAGTGGTGGCGACATTTTTTAGAACAAAAAAATCGTCGTCACCCAGGTCATTTTTGTCGAAGTTTATACCGCCAAAACTATAGTCAGGGGTGGCAATCTCAAGAAAAAAACCTTCGTGCTTTTCTTTATTACAGCTGAATCCGAGGTGTTTGTTCCCTGTCCAGTCTATTATTGCCTCGATGAACAGTTCCTTGATAACCTCCTCGGAATCAAGCTGGGAAAGGTTAAGCATAAGAAGAAAAAGATCATGCGGGATTCTTGACATTGTTGACTCTTTATATATTGAGAAAAATTGGGGTTATGGCCAGATCCTGTTTTTTTACGAACCTGCCATGACGTTTAACGAGTCTGAATACGGTTATATGTATTCAGACGTTCTCTATAATGGCGAAAATAATTTTTTGCGGCATTGTAACTCACTAATCAAAAACCTTATCAAACAGTCCTGATACGTCCATTATCAAGGCAACTCTGCCATCAGCCACTATCGAACCGCCGGCAATGCCTTTTATCCCCCTGAAAACATCACCAAGGGATTTGATTACAAATTCATCCTTTCCGAGAATATCATCCACAAAAAGGCCTATCTTCCTGCCCTTGTTCTCAATAACAATTACAATGCCGTCCCAGGGATTCTCAATATCAGACTTTGTTCCGAAAATGCTGCCAAGCCTCACAAAAGGGATCAGGGAATTCCTCACAAGAAGCATTTCCCCGCGCTCAAAAGAAGTCTTGTAATCATTTTTATCAGGCCTGAAAGATTCGAGAACTGACAGCGTTGGAATAATATATTTTTCAGTCCCTGACCTGATAACCATGCCTTCGATTATGCCAAGGGTCAGAGGGAGGGCCATGGTGAAGGTGCAACCCATTCCCTCAACAGAATCTATGGAAATATGCCCTTTCATTTTTTCGATGGACTGCTTCACAACATCCATTCCAACACCTCTGCCGGAAATGTCAGTGATTGAGCTGGCGGTCGAAAATCCGGGCTCGAAAATGAGACCATATATCTGCTCGTCGGTCATATTCTCAGAGGATTGTATGAGTCCCTTTGAAACAGCTTTTTCTGTAATTTTTCCCTTATTCAGCCCCCTGCCGTCATCTTCAATCTCAATGACAATATTGCCGCCTTTATGAAAAGCCCTTAAAAAGACTGTCCCATAAGGTGTTTTGCCTTTCGCTACCCGTTCATCAGCAAGCTCAAGACCGTGGTCAGCCGAATTTCTGATCATGTGAACCATTGGCTCGTAAAGGGCGTCAACCATATTGCGGTCGATTTCGGTTTCTTCGCCTGTCATCTGAAGAATGATTTCCTTGCCCGATGATTTAGAAAGATCCCTGATAACCCTGACCATTTTCTGAAAAGTGCTTCTGATTGGCACCATCCTCATGTTCATGGCTATTTTCTGAATCCCTGAGACAGAAGAGGATAGCTGGCTTATGAATTTATAGAACTGGGGGTCTGAATCCATATATTTCTGGCTGTACTGCCTCATCATGGACTGGGCTATTACAAGCTCCCCTGTCAGATCCACCAGACTGTCAAGTTTTGATGTGTCAATTTTCACCTGGCTTGAAACCTGATTTGAGGCCTGGCTTCTTTCTCTCTCCTGGTTTTTTACAGCCAGACTGACTGCCTCGGCATCAGCCTTTTTATTCTCAACAAGAATTTCTCCGAGCTTTTTCCCAGGATTCTTTTTCTGAATCTCAAGCCCCTCATCGAGATCCTCTTTTTTTACTATGCCCTTGACCACAAGAATCTCGCCTATGGGCATGTCATCAGACTCGCCCGATGCCTGCAAAATGGCGGCTATCTTGTGCTTGATCCCCTTTATACTGATCGCGCTGCTTGTCCATGGAGAGCCGCTTTCAATATTATCCCTAATCTCAAGAATCATTCTTTTTAAAGTATCGACAGACTCAAATATTACATCTATGACTTTTTTTGCGACCCTGATACTGCCCTGCCTGATTTCGTCCAGGAGGTTTTCCGTTGAATGGGAAAGGGAGTTTATTTCATTCAGATTAAGAAAACCTGAAACCCCCTTGATTGTATGAAAAATCCGGAAAATAGCATTTATCACATCCGAATCACCAGGATTTTCCTCAAAGGCGACAAGGCTGAATTCCAGAGCGTCAATGCTGTCAAGGGACTCGGTAATAAACTCACAGACTATCTGCTGGTCTTCGTCTGTCACATCCTGGCCGTTTGCAGTATTTTCAGGAGAAGAGGAAACATCGGTATCCATGTCTGAAAACCAGTCAGGCTCATTTTTAAGAGCAAGACCGGCCAGAATATCCCTGATGTTTTTTTCGTTATAATCATCTGTGAAGCAGAATTTTTCGACACAGGATACAAGGAAATCTATGTCTTTTTCCTCTTCAAAAATCAGCCTCTCTATATACCGTTTTATCACAGGAACGACCTCACGCACGGGATGATCTTCGGGCAGGATGTGAAGAGGAAGATTATCCATAAAATTAAGGCATTTGCCGAGGGCGGGGATGTCCGAGGCGCTGGCATTTGAAATCACTCCAAGAAATTTCTCGGATTCCCGCCTTATTCTTTTTGCAATTACCATTTAGCTGTTCCTGTATGTGACTTTATTTATATCTGTTTTGCCATCTTCATTGCGAGGCCATAAGCATTGACCTCAGGTGTCCGCTTTTTTTGAAAAAAAGATCAGCAATAATACTTAACGCCGAAACACTCATTCTTTTAGACTCTGTTTCCGTTAAATGCGGAATATTTTACCAACCCGACAACAAACCAATATCTTCAATAAAAAGCAGAGACTTACATGGTTAAATTGCCATAAAAAAGATTAATTCGCAGGTCGGATTAGAGCGTCTTTTGCTCGTAATCCGACATCGATCCGCATGCAGGCGGGTCGCTTTTTGAAAAAAGCTCCGCAAAAACTTTCAGATAATTAACCAAAGCATGCAGAACTTTAGGGCATTTGCGTCTGATAATAATAAAACGTGAAGTTTTTAGGGAACCTATCCTTATTTTATGTTTCAGAATTCATAAGGAATGCGGAGCCTTTAAATTGTGACTAAAACTCGGCAAAGTCGTCATTGTCAAGCGGAATAACATCCTCAGGCCTTATTTCCCTGCCCCTGCCTGAAAGAACCTGACCGGATTTTCCGGAGGCCCCCTTTACAGGCGAATAGGAGGAAAGCATGGGGCGCTTCATATTATGGGAAATCGAAACAGATTTTGGCCTTGATGGCCTGTTCATATGCATTGAACTGCCTTCTCCTCTTATCAGGATTATGAGCTGATTGACAAAATCCATCATTTGCTCTGACTGGGCGCTCAATTCTTCCGATGCGCTGGCAGATTCCTCCGCATTGGCCGCATTCTGCTGGGTTACCTTGTCCATCTCAGCAACAGCCCGGTTTACCTGCTCTATCCCCTTGGCCTGTTCGTCTGAAGCGCCAGCAATCTCGCTGACAAGCTCTCCGACCTTTGAAGCCGAAGAAGCCATTTCAGCAAAAGCTGTATTTGTCTGATCAAGAAGAATACTTCCGTCATTCACCTTCTTGACCGTGTCTTCGATCATCGCGGCAGTGTTTTTTGCGGCATCTGCTGATCTGAGGGCAAGGTTCCTTACCTCCTCGGCGACAACGGCAAAGCCTGCTCCTGCCTCCCCTGCCCTTGCAGCCTCGACTGCGGCATTCAAGGCCAGAAGATTTGTCTGGAATGCTATCTCGTCTATGGTCTTGATGATCTTCTGGGTCTGGCGGCTCGCATCCGATATCTCGTTTATAGAATCCGTGAGGGCGGACATGGATATTGACGCCTTTCTGACAGTCTCTCCGGCTTCCTTCATGAGATTATCAGCCTGGGCAGAATTGTCTGCGTTGCGTTTGGTCATGGAGGACATCTCTTCAAGGGAGGATGATGTTTCCTCAAGTGACGCAGCCTGTTCAGAAGCGCCTTCAGCAAGAGACTGACTGGAACTGGCCACCTGACCTGCGGCTGCCGCGACCTGGTTTGCGCCTTCGCCGAGCCCTGCAATGACATTGTTTATAGGCTTGGTTATGCTTCTGATTATGATGAATGCCAGGACAACACCGGCTGCGAATACGAACAAAAGACCTGAAACAAGAACAAATGACGAAGCCCTTAGATTTATGACGGAAGAATCGGACGCCTTCTTTGTTGAATCAACGGCAGATACACTTGTAGCCCTGACAAGCTCGAGGGCATCAAGGCCGACCACCACACGCTTATCTCCCACTTCAGCAAGAGATGACAAATTATCAAGGAAATCAGAAAGGGCTCTTTTATATTGACCCGCTGATTCCTCAATTGAATCGAGGAGTTTTATATTGACTTCCTGCCTTGTTGTTGCCCGTAAATCACCAATTTTCTTTGCAACTGTCTCAAAGCTTTTCATTGTTGCTTTAATGGCATCCATATCCCTCAAGGCCTGGGACTTAAAATTTGCTATGCGGATGGAATTTCCTATTTCAATGATCTCGTTTATTGCCATTATCTTGTCGAGGCGCTCATGCATTCTTTCCCCGCCTGCATCAGAATCAATATCTTTTGACGTGGCAATTTTCTGATTCTCAAGATAGGTAAAACAGGGTTTCATGTATGCTGATGCAGCTTCATCCATGCTTTTTCTGACAGCATTTAAATTGCCAATTCTATCTGATGTCGTTTTGGCAAGGGATTCATACTCGTCCATTTTGGAGGCAACCAGAGATATGTTTTTCCCAAAATCCTGGAGTTCGGGATTCTTTTCAAACAGCTTCTTGCCCATATCTATGCTTTCCCTGATCTTTTTCAGATCATCAATCGCAAGATCCAGATATTTTTTCTCTTCGGTAAAACCATAACCACGCATATTGAACATATAGCGCTGAATTCTGCGCTCAAGCTGGCCCGATATGGCCACTTCCTCAATATACTGGTCATCTATTCTTACAGCATTATTTTTTGCCTTTGTCATGCTTACAACCGAGATTCCACCAAGAACAAGAGCCAGAAAAATCACCGATCCAAAACCCCAGGCTATCTTAACCCCAAGCTTCATTTTTGCGAACATGCAAACCTCCGTAATCCCTATGATAAAAAGTAAAAAATATGCTTAAATCAGCAAAATAATATCAGAGTCCTGAAATCGCGCAGACCTCTCCTTCAGTAAGAACCTGGTCTATGTCCAGGAGGATTTTAACCCCTCCCCCAGATTTTGCCATGCCAAGGATATAACCGGTATTCAACTTGACACCGAACGCAGGCGTTTCCTCAATTTCTTCTGCCCTGATATTAAGAACCTCGGATACCGAATCCACAATTATCCCAATAAGAAGGTTGCTGCTTACACTTGAAATATCAAGTACAATTATGCATGTTCGATCATCATGGGGAATTTCATCCATGGAGAATCTTAGTCTCAAATCAATTACAGGAATGACCTTTCCCCTCAGATTAATAACCCCCTTTACAAATATTGGCGTCTGGGGGACAGAGGTTATGGGCATAAGGCCGATAATTTCACGGATCTTCATTATGCCAAGCCCGTACTCTTCACTGCCCAGCCTGAATGTCAGATATTTACCTCCAAGACCAGATATGTCCACTAACGCCCTCCTTAAAAACCCTTAAATGATTACGGTGCGTGAAAAAGCGCCACGCGCCCTATATTTCGCTCAAGTCCTGCATGATCATGATCTGCTTTCGGCTACAACTTGAACTGATCAACCATATGCTTGAGATGTTCCGAGAGCTTTGAAAGATCATGGGCGCTTACATCAACCTGGGCGCTGTTGTTAGACATTTCAGCCATAGATCCGTTCACATCAGCGATATCCTTCGTAATATATGAAGCTGCCGCTGAACTCTGGTTGACATTTTCATTGACTTCCTGAATGCCAGTGGAAACCTGGGCGACATTTCCGGCTATCTCTGTTGTGGCGGCTGACTGTTCTTCCACTGCTGCGGCAATTGTTGTAACCACCTCGTTAACCTCAGCGATGACACCTGTTATTTCAGTTATCTCTTTGACAGTGATTGCAGTTGTTCCCTGAATTCCTTCGACCTTTTCCCTGATGTCCTGAGTTGCGTCTGCCGTCTGTCTTGCAAGCTCTTTTATTTCATTGGCAACAACAGCAAAGCCCTTTCCTGCTTCACCAGCCCTTGCAGCCTCTATCGTCGCGTTCAGGGCGAGAAGGTTAACCTGTTCAGAAATATCCGTGATTGTCTCGATAACCTTTCCGATGGATTTTGCGGCTATCCCAAGCTGATCAATATTTTCAGTGGCGTTTGTTGCTTTCTTAGCGGCATTGCTTGATATGGTTCTCGCCTTTTCGGCGTTTCTGGCTATCTCGTTTATGGTCGAGGACATTTCTTCTGAAGCTGTGGCAAGCATATTTGTATTTGCGGATGACTGTTCCATGGCTGCCGCCACGCTGTGCATACTTGCGCTCATTTCTTCGGATGCCGCAGCAACAGCAGATGATTTTTCAGTAACTATCGAAATCCCTCTGTTCATCTGGGTTGAAATCACTGAAAGCTCGGTTGACGAAGAGGCAAGGGTCTGAACACCGCCTGAAATATCCTTCATTATTCCCTGGAGTTTTTCGATGAACACATTGAACCATGTTGCAAGTTCACCAACCTCGTCTTTTGAATTTACTGAAAGGCGCATGGTAAGATCACCTTCCCCCTGGGCAATATCCTTAAGACCTTCAACAGCGCTGTTTATTGGCCTGACTATTGATCTTGAAGCAATTACAATGACAGTACCAACAATCAGTATGGAACATATAATAACCAGCAAAGTCAGATTCCTGATGCTGACTGCCGCCTCAAGGAATTCATCGGAATCCTGGGTCACGCTTATTGACCACCCGTTTATTCCGACCGGTGCGAAACCGGCTATTTTATCAACCCCATTAAAAACATATGATTCAACGCCTGTCTGTCCGGCAAGCATCTGCTTGGAGATGCTGTCCATTTCCTTGATGGCCGAAGCATCCAGCTTAAGCACATGTTCCTGTTTAGGATGGGCAAGTACAATGCCTTTTCCGTTTAGCATATAGCCATAGCCTGTTTTACCGATCTTACGGTCTGAAACAAGGCTTGTAAAATATCCAGCTTTCAGAACTGACCCGAAAACTCCGACAATCTGCCCCTGTTCAGATTTAATTGGCGAGACAACTATGACAATCAATTTCCCGGTTGCTTTTGAGACAGTCATTTCACCGACAACATCTTTCTGATTTAAAACGGCTTTTTTGAATTCCTCATTTTCAGCGATATTAACGCCTTTGTATTCGGCCCCGCCCTCAAGTACGCCTGTCAAAAGATTGCCCTTGATATCAGTGACAAAAATCCCCTGATAATTATCACCCATATGGGTAAATTTTTGTTTCATATTCTCAAAAAGGATTTTTACTGATTCGGCTTCTTTCTCAATTCCGTTCTGGTTGATCAGGGCGACGTGTTTCATGATGTTCTGGGCTGAGGAAAAAGTTGCGGCAATTCTCATCTCAGCATTTAGAATATTATGGACAAGATTTGCCGTATCCTGGGCCAATATCTGAACCTTTTCTTCTGAGACGGCGGTCAAGGCACGGGATGATTTCGATATGGAAACCCCTCCCACGACCATCAAAGGGAAAAGCACGGCACAGAGACTGATAACAAGAAGCCTGAATTCTATTGACCTGACATTAATTTTCATAGTCTTATCCTCCCCGATAAGTTAGCAGCTATTTTCTATTTTTCTTTATTATCAAGAACCTCCCTGACCTTCACGGCCAGTTCATTCTGGAGTATAGGTTTTAAGACAAAGCCCTCTATTCCAAGCATCCTTGCCTTGTCTGCATCCATTTTCTCGCTGAAACCAGTGCATATTATGATAGGGACCCCAGCTCTGATCTTCTTAATTCCCATAGAGAGCTGATCGCCTGTCATTTTGGGCATGGTCATATCCGTAATAACCAGATCAAATCTGTAAGGATCGTCTTTGAAAAGCTGGAAAGCCTCGGCGCTGCTTGTACGGACAGTCACAGTATATCCGAGGCGCTCAAGCATTTGTCTGACCATTCTTGCGATTGCCTCTTCATCATCAACCACAAGAATCTTCTCGCTTCCGCAAGGAGTCGGAACCATATAATCCTTTTGGGCATCCTTTCTGTCTTCCATAAGGCATGGGAAATAAATAACGAATGAAGTTCCCTCTCCCTTAGTGCTTTGAAGTTCAATGTTGCCACCGTGGCTCTTTACGATCCCATGAACCACGGCCAGACCAATTCCTGTACCTTTATCTTTAGTTGTAAAATAAGGATCAAAGATTCTGCCCTGAATGGCCGGAGCTATGCCGCAACCCGTATCCGATACGGCCATACGGATATAAAGACCTGATTCTATTGAAAGATTTGAAGAAAGTTCATTATCCATCTGGATCTCATCAAGGGCGATCGTTAAAACACCGCCGTTTTCCTCCATTGCATGGAGAGCGTTTGTGACAAGATTCATGGCTATCTGGTGTATCTGGGTTGAATCAGCAAGCACAGGGCGGCATTTCGTATTTATAAAAGTTCTGACTGTAATTGTGCTTGGAAGTGTTGCTCTTGAGAAACGAACCACCTCGCCCAGAATGTTTTGGATGCGAAGAACCGTTTTTCCCGCCTTTGACTGACGGCTGAATGCGAGTATCTGCTTGACAAGCTCCTTTGCCCTGAAAGAAGCCGTGAGTATTTCACTGACATAATCCTGCAAATGACTGTCCGCAGGAAGATCTTGTTGTAGAATATCAGAAAAACCGATTAGAGGGAAAAGAATATTATTGAAATCATGGGCTATTCCGCCTGATAGGGCACCGATTGCCTCCATTTTCTGGGACTGAAAAATCTGGGCCTCAAGATTCAGCTCGTTTGTGATGTCTCTTTTTACAGCGACAAACTCGATTATTTCCCCATTGTCATCAAATACCGGGGAGATGGTCGCCTCTTCAGTATAAAGGCTTCCGTCTTTTTTTCTGCTTACGAAACGGCCGCTCCAGATTCTGCCGGATTCAATGGTTGACCATAGATCCCTATGCAAACCATCGTCAAGCGCTCCCCTGTTCAGGACTTTGGCTTTTTTCCCCATCACCTCGGAACAGCCGTATCCACTGGTCTTTTCGAATGATGGATTGACATATTTGATAACACCGCTCTTATCAGTGATTATAATGGTATCGGCCACCTGGTGCATGGCCGAGGCAAAACGCCGCAACTCCGCATCCTTGCTTCGGAGTTCTGTAATATCCGAAATAAATCCCTCTATCGTTACAAAAGCCCCTTCCATGGAAGAAACAGCTATGCCGCGCCCCCAGAGATGCCTGAAAGCTCCGTTTCTATGTATCACTCTAAACTCAACCTCGTAGGGCCGGTTATTGTTGAAAAAACCTGGAACCATCCTGGCAATCATCGCAGAATCTTCATGGTGAACTATGTCAAAAAAATTGACCTGGCCGGTTGTGAATTCATCAGGGGAATAACCAGTGATTGCTGTGCAACCATCACTCACGAACTCAACTTCAAGCTTTAGCTCAGAGCTGACCCTGCACCTGAATACTATTCCGGGTAGATTATCCATCAGGGTTTTAAGAACACGCTGGGATTCGCCGAATCTCTTTTCAGCCTCCTTCCTGCCAAGTATGTCCCAGGCCATCTTGGCAAGCTCGGTTACCACCTCCACATCGACCTGATCATAATCGGCACGTTTGTTGCCCACCCCGAGCGTTGCGACAATTTTTTCTCCCTCAAACACAGGCACGACAAGCTCACGGCTTATATGGGTATGCCCTGGAGGAAGCCCTTTTTTAGCATCAAGATCAGGATAGTCATTATGGATCACTGGCTTGCGGCCCCTTACACAATCTGCCCATACCCCCGCTTTGTCGAGGCCGTATGATTTTTCATGCGTTTTTATGGCACAGACCTTCACAGCGTTTTCAGACCATGTGTTCAGATGAATCATTTTGTTGATATCATCCACAAAATGAAAAAAAGAAAACTGGCTCTCGGTCAGCCGCTCAGATTCTGACAATACCTTCTGGAAAAGTTCGGGGAGGGAACTTGAAAAGGAATAATTACTGATGCAGAGCCTCGAGTTAAGAAGTTCATCAAAGCGCTTTTTTCTGCTGATGTCCCGGACTGAACACAGGACACCGGATATGGAGCCCCTGGAGTTCATAACCGGGGTCTTGATGGTCTGGTACCACACAAGATTGTCTTGTTGCCTGAATTTTCTCTCAAATTCCTTGGAAATGCCTGTCTTTATTATTTCCTGATCCTCGGCACGATATTTAAGGGCCTCTGTTTCAGGGAAAAAATCAAAGTCAGTCTTTCCCACTGCCTGGGCCTCCGTAATTCCTGAAGAACGGCAAAAAGCCGGATTGGCCTTCTGATATACCGAATTCAGGTCTTTAATCACAAGGGCGTCCGGGGTCGATTCGAAAATCACCTGGAGAAGAGTCTTTTCCTTTTCAAGTTCTGATTTTGCGTTTTTAAGCTCGGTAACATCATGAACGATTGTAAAAAGACTTTGCTGGCCTCCTATTGAAACGATTTCCCCAAACATGCTTAGATTGAGAATCTTTTTTTCATTTGTTCGAAATTCAACTTCAAAGTTTTCGAGTCGGCCTTTATCCGCAAGTTTTTTTTTAATCCTTTCCCTGTCTTTATCAGACATTAGCCCAAGCTCCACGGACGTTCTTCCGATGATTTCATGCTTTGGAAAACCAACTGCCCTTACAAAAGCCTCGTTGACATCAATATAAACGCCTTCATCAATCGTGCTGAAAAACATGATTATATTGAAACTCTCGTTATTAAACGCTCTGTAAAATATAGACTCCGGTTTTTTGAGGCTTGATTCAGACATATTCCCATTCCTCTTCAAGAATCTTTTCTTCAAAACATGAAAAAGCGAAACTAATTATCTGCCAGAAGCTTTTTAACCTCTGCGGCAAGGACTGAAACATCGGCTGTTTTTGACAGGAAAGAATCTGCGCCCAGCTTCATTATTCGATCTCTGTTCTCAGGGGAATCGAGACCTGACATTGCAAGAATTTTTGTCTGGGCAAGCTCTTTCTTGTTCTTTATTCTGCTGCAAACCTCAAATCCGTCTATTCCCGGCATGAAAAGATCAAGAAGCACAAGATCAGGAATGAGTTCGGCAACCTTTATGCCTGCATCAAAACCATCGCTGGCTGTCTCGACAAAATAACCCATTTTGGAAAGGGTGATCTGGAGAATCAGCTTCATCTGAATATCATCATCCACAATAAGAATGGTTTTCTGATGCTTGGCTGACTGGGTCAGGGACAGGTTATCCTTGAGTATTCGTTCCACTTCTTCCTTTATAATCCTGTGATGCCCCCCAGGAGTTACAAGGGCTTTAATCTGTCCCGATTTGACCCAGCCCCACAAGGTAGTGCGGCTTACTCCGGAGAGTTTCGCGGCTTCGGGTATGCTGTAGAACATTTTGGGTTCGC
This sequence comes from Desulforegula conservatrix Mb1Pa, assembly GCF_000426225.1. NCBI lineage: Bacteria > Pseudomonadati > Thermodesulfobacteriota > Desulfobacteria > Desulfobacterales > Desulforegulaceae > Desulforegula > Desulforegula conservatrix. Next base: position 36,843 of record NZ_AUEY01000009.1, on the reverse strand, counting down.
TCATGTGACCTTCTTGTATATTCAGATTATTTTTATCATAAATAACAATAATTTCATTATTAACATATTGAACATTTTTAAAGTCGAGAGCAAGCATTTTTTTCACATCAGATTCCATTTTGCGATTATCAAAATCTGACAAGGTCGCAAAAAGTCCGATTACCGTCATTCCGGCGCAGGCCGGAATCCAGAAGTATTTGAAATTACTGGATGCCGGATCAAGCCCGGCATGACGCCGACGCCTTTTTTTGCTTTTTGCGAGTCCATCAAATCTGACACAGGAAGAAAAAAAGGCCCCAAAACAAGCTGAAAAAAATTGCGAAGATGAAACGGGGAAAAATCCGGGATAAAAATATTAGAAAAATGTGTTTGAAAAGCCGGGTTTCCGTCATTCCGGCGAAGGCCTGAATCCAGAAGTGTTTGAAAATAAGCATATACCTGATCAAGTCCGGCATGACGATGATGTCTTTGTCTGACTTATTGCAAAACCATCTTGCTTTGGTTGAACTAAAATCCTCAGGCCATTAAATCGGCCGTCATTGACTTTTGATTTCCCTTAAGAGGCGAGTTCGTACCTCTTTCATCTGCGATTATCTGGTGCAACCCCTTGATATCCCGCAACGGCGGAGCGCCAAACAGTCGGCTGTACTCGCGGCTGAACTGGGACGGGCTCTCATAGCCAACCTGAAAAGCTGCAGTCGCTGCGTCCATGCGCTCTGTGAGCATCAGCCGCCGTGCTTCGTGCAGCCTCTGCCACTTCTGGAACTGAAGAGGACTCATGGCTGTCAACGCTCGGAAATGATGATGAAAGGTCGAGGTGCTCATACCACTGTAAGAGGCCAGATCATCAACCCTGAGCGGTTCAGTGAAATTATCCTTTAACCAGTCTATCGCCCTTGAAATCTGATGGCTCTGGCTTCCGACAGCCGCTATCTGTCGCAGCCGAAGCCCCTGCTCACCCATAAGCAGCCGGTAAAGGATTTCCCTCTGGACAAGCGGCGCAAGAATCGGGATATCATCAGGTTCATCAAGCAGATTGATCAACCTCTGGAAAGCGTTGAGTAGGGGCAGCGAAACCTTGGTGACAGCCATTCCACGATTTGCCTGCTGGGTACGGGGCAATGGGAGATCACTGTCAACCATCAGTTTCGCTATCGCTCTATGCTCAAGCTTAAGCATAAGCCCCAGATAGGGTTTCTCAGGGCTGGCCTCGGTTATCTGGGCCACTACAGGCAGGTTGACCGAGGTCAGCAGAAAATGATGAGCGTCATACACATATATATCATCTCCCAGAAATACCCGTTTGGAACCCTGGGCGATCATGCATATGCTCGGTTCGTGCATATAGCTTGTCAGCTCGGTTGGCGCTTCCCACTTTCTGAGCGAAAGCGCAGGGATGGCAGTATCAGGCTGTCCCATATCAACGGTCAATCGTGCAATACTCTCCACCAGAGCTACCTGAGCTGATACCAGACCACCTGACTCACTGGCCTGTCCAACATATTGTCGATGCATTGTAATCCTCCCATATTTAATCTTTTTCATGCTAACAGAGAGAGTGATCATTGCACAAGACCATTATCATAACTTTCGGACAATCAGGCAAGAATCAGACAGGATCAATCTACCGGGCATCTCGAGGACAGGTGTATATATCAAAACAACAAAACAAACGGCAGCCCCGCAGACCAAAACAGAAAGCTGATGATCTAAATGGGGCATGATGGATTTGCAAAGACTTTATATCAACTGAAAAATTTGATCGACTCGCAAAAAGTCAAAAAAGGCGGCGGCGTCATGCCGGACTTGATCCGGCATCCAGTATTATCAAATAGTTTTGGATGCCGGCCTATGCCTAAATGACGACAATAGGACTTTTTGCGACATTGTCAAATTCAACCGGAAAGGAAAACAGAAATGGATAATTTTATCTACAGTATCCCAACCACAGCATATTTTGGCAAAGGACAGATAAGCATCCTCGGCGAGACCCTCAATGCGCATGGAGCTTCAAAAGTGTTGCTGGCCTATGGCGGCGGAAGCATCAAAACAAACGGCATCTACGATGCAGTCATTGATCAGCTTGCCAAAGCCGGAATCACCCTTATCGAGCTCTCCGGAATCATGCCCAACCCAAGGGTCGAAAGCGTTGAGGAAGGCATCAGACTATACCTGGAAAACGGCTGTGATTTCATTCTGGCTGTCGGAGGAGGATCCACCCTGGACGCTTGCAAGGCAATTGCCGCAGGAGTAATGCATGACGGCCCGGTTACAGATCTTTTTGTGAATGAGTCGGGATTGTCCGATATTGCAGCAGCAGCTCCTATTGCCACAATCCTTACCATGTCAGGAACAGGCTCTGAAATGGATATGGGCGCTGTCATCACAGTTGGTGAAGATCACAAGAAAATGGTTCTCCTGCACCCGCTCGTCAATCCGAGGTTTTCGATCCTTGACCCTGAATACACCTTCACTGTGCCGGAAATCCATTCAATGGCAGGTGTAGCAGATATTCTCTGCCATCTCATGGAACAGTATTTTACCCCTGATGTAAATACAAAGGTTCAGGATCGCATGAACGAGGGGGTTATGATGGCCGTGCTGGAAGACGCGCCAAAAATTCTTGCAGACCCAAAAGACTACGACGCCCGCGCCAACATCATGTGGGCAAGTTCCATGGCACTCGCCGGATTCCAGTTCATGCTCGGCAAACCCGGTTTTTCATTCCCTCTTCACGGCATGGGACACGAACTCTCAAGCAAATATGACATGACCCACGGCGTAACTCTGGCACTTTTGACTCCGTCATGGATGCGTCACACAATGAAAATAGCCCCTCAATATTTGGCAATTTTCGCACGGTTTGCACGGAATGTTCTTGACGTACGCGAGGCGGATGACTCAAAGGCAGCTGAAGAAGGCGTCAAGAGACTGGAGGCTTTCTATTCAGCCATTAAAATGCCTGCAAACCTCCGTGAAGCGGGCGTCAGGGAAGAAGATCTTGATTTCATGGCAGAAAAGGCTGTGGAAAGAGGCAATCTGGGTATCCTGACTTCAATTGGCAAGGACGAAGCACTTCAAATCATGCGGGATGCATTTTAAGCAAAGGGGGAAAACATGCAAAAGCGTATTTTGGGAAACAGCGGGCTGGAAGTGTCAGCCATCGGACTCGGATGCATGGGCATGAGTTTTGGTTACGGCCCGGCATCGGACAAAAACGAAATGATATCCCTGATCCATGGCGCTATTGACCGGGGTGTCACATTTTTCGATACCGCCGAAGTTTACGGCCCGTTTACCAACGAAGAACTCCTGGGTGAAGCGCTTGCCCCATTCAAGGGAAAGGTTGCCATTGCCACCAAATTCGGCATAAAAATAGAGGGCGGCAAACAGATCCTTGACAGCAAACCTGATAGAATAAGAGCATCTGTCGATGGCTCGCTCAGGCGTCTCAGGATTGATGTCATCGATCTTTACTACCAGCATCGTGTTGACCCCGATGTACCGATTGAAGAAGTGGCTGGAACGATACGGGATCTGATCAGCGAAGGCAAGGTCAGAAACTGGGGACTTTCCGAAGCTGGTGTGCAGACGATTCGGCGCGCACACGCAGCTTTACCCCTTACGGCAATACAAAGTGAATACTCCATGATGTGGCGACAGCCTGAAGAAGAACTTTTGCCAACGCTCGAAGAACTCGGGATCGGCTTCGTTCCGTTCAGCCCGCTCGGCAGAGGGTTTTTGACTGGAAGATTTGACGGAAACTCGACCTTCGACAGTTCCGACTTCCGAAGCATTGTTCCACGCTTTACCCCTGAAAATCTTGATACGAATCAGGTTCTGGTCAATATGGTCAAAAAAATTGCAGGGGACAAAAACGTAACCCCGGCCCAGATAGCACTCGCATGGGTTCTGGCTCAAAAACCGTGGATCGTTCCCATTCCCGGCACGACGAAGCTTGCGCGCATGGAAGAAAATCTGGGCGCTGCGAATATTGAGCTGACAAACCCGGAATTGAAAGATCTGAACGACGCACTATCTATGATCGAAATTTCAGGGGATCGTTATCCGTCGGAATATGCTAAAAGAACTGGGAAATAGCAGAAAATTCATCTCTGCTCAGTCCGTATCCAACGGATATGGCCTGTCTTAAAAAAACATAAGGAGGCAAGCATGAATGTAATTCTTGTAAATGGCAGCCCACACGCAAAAGGCTGTACCTACACGGCTCTTGAAGAAGTAGCAGAAACGCTGAACAAAGAGGGAATCGAAACACAAATTTTTCAGGTTGGGACAAAGCCTCTGGCTGGCTGCATAGCCTGCAAAAAATGTGCGGAAACCGGACGATGCGCTTTTTCTGACGTGGTCAACAAGTTCGTTGATCTCGCAGTTCATGCGGATGGATTCATCTTTGGATCTCCTGTGCATTATGCGGCCGCAAGCGGTGCCATGACATCCTTCATGGATCGGGTGTTTTATTCGAATATGATGTCAGGCAGAAACGCGTTTTACTTGAAGCCTGCGGCGGCGGTTCTGTCAGCAAGAAGAGCCGGTACAACCGCCGCATTTGACCAGCTCAACAAATACTTCACCATATCCGAGATGCCCGTCGTCTCATCAAAGTACTGGAATATGGTTCACGGAATGGAGCCTCAAGATGTAAAAAAAGACCTGGAAGGGCTCCAGATAATGCGTACGCTGGCAAGGAATATGGCATGGCTACTGAAATGCAAGGAAGCCGGAAGAAACGCAGGAGTTGCGCTCCCGGTTAAAGAAGAGGTCGTAAGAACCAATTTTATTCGGGAATGATCCATAACAATGTTAATAGGTTCAAATTGGGGCTTTCAAAACAGATCTTTTCTATAATATCGGGATGAGAGAGGCAAAAACCAGTCAGGTTCGCCCTTCCCCCGGTGTTCTTTGATCTCTTATGGTGCGCGCAATAATTGCACGCACCATTGGATAACGCAGACGGTGCGTGGGAAAGCGCCACGCACCCGACTATTGACTTATTTCAACAACATTGCTCAAATAACCGGACAGAAAACCCAAGGAGGACATATTTGAAAAAAAGGCCGGCATTTTTTTCTGCAATTATCTTTTTAACAGGAATTCTGTCTGTAATACAGGCCTGCCAGCATCCCGTTCCGACGGACAACAGCCTATCAAGCCCAAGTCATGAATCAGGAGAAACTGACCAGAATACACCCCAACGCTCAAAATTCAGCGCGCTCATGGATTATTTCGTAGGCGGCGCAAAAAGAATACCTGACACTTCGCCCGGTCCATTTTCTACAGATCTGAACGCATTGAACAAAAAACAAGGGGATGGCCTTCAGATAACATGGCTTGGCCATTCCACTGTCCTCATGACAATCGAAGGTAAAAGATTTCTTACTGACCCTGTCTGGAGCAGAAGATGTTCGCCTGTATCGTTCATGGGGCCAAAAAGGTTCTTTGAAGCGCCTATCAGACTCAAAGATCTGCCGAAACTTGATGCAATCCTTATTTCCCACGATCATTATGATCATCTGGACAAGGAAACAATCCTGTTCATCGCAAACAATACGGATACTCCTTTTTATATGCCATATGGAGTCGGAAAACATTTCAGGGACTGGGGAGTGCCGGAAAAAAGGATAAATGAATACAGGTGGTGGGACGAAATAAAATTAGGAAATACACACACACTTGCTCTTACTCCTGCCCGCCATTTTTCAGGACGTACCCTTTTTGACAGAAATTCAACCTTATGGGCGTCATGGGTTATCATGGGCAAAGAAAAAAAAGTATATTTCGGCGGCGATTCAGGAATGTTTCCAGGATTTAGCGCAATAGGAGAAAAGTACGGGCCTTTTGACATTACAATGCTTGAAATCGGAGCATTCGACAAAGCATGGAGCGACATTCACCTCGGCCCTTTAAATGCCATCAAGGCCCATAAAATGCTGAACGGAAAAACCATGATGCCGATTCACTGGGGAACATTCAATCTTGCTCTCCACGCCTGGGATGAACCTATTGAAACCCTTATCAGCACAGCCAGATCGGAAGATTGTGAACTGTTTATTCCAACCCCTGGCAAAATCTATGGTTATCACAACCTGACAGCATATTCTATGTGGTGGAGAGAAAAGACAGAATTCCAGGCCCAGGCACCAACTGAGCCTGCTGAAGTTGAGGCAGCAAATTAGTCGCACTGCTTAAGTATGGAACTGGCCTTTGCTGGGCCTTGCTTGTAAACTGGCGTCAATTCTTATATATCAGGGTTGCTGCCTTGTATGGTTAAATTGCCGTAAAAAAGGCCAATTCGTCGGATTAGAGCGCCCTTTGCTCGTAATCCGACATTGATCCGAATGCCAGCGGGTCGCTTTTTGTAAAAAGCTCCGCAAAAACTTTATGACTCAAGATTTTTGTTTAAATAAGTTCTTCCAATAATCCGTAAATCTAACAGGAGAAAAAAATGAAAAAAAGCTGCCGAATCATTGTCATGACCGCTACGTTGCTTGGATTCATGGCCTCTTTTGCATGTGCTGAAGAAGTCAGCGGGAGGTGCGTGACATATGATAAAACAAAAAACACAATCTCCATCATCAAGGATTTCAATAATAACAAGACCAAGCCAGACTTTCAGCTTCCGTTACTGACATATTCATTGCCGGAAGGAACCACTGTTAAGGACGGAAAAAGAATCAAGCTTGATCTGACCGAAAACAAGCTTAAATACTACGACGATACTACAAATTCGCTTAAAACCATTGATTTCAAATTGGTTGAAAAAAAAGAAAATATTCAGCCTTTGGATAAAATTGTGGTGGGCGAAAAATTTCCGGCCATAGACAAGGCAAAAAAGACCGTTACCATTTATTCCAAAAGACAAAAGGTTCTGACAGTCATTTCTGTTGATGACAATGCATTGTCCTTACCAGAAAAAATCTATGATAGCGGAGATGATATTAAAATAACAGTTGGCGAACCTGGCAAAGCAGTTAAGGTAGAAAAGTAAAAGAGCATCTGTAGGTATATTTCAGACCTATTCGAACCGATCCAGCGTCGTACCTGAATTGTCATACTCTAAAAACAATAGATTCAGATGCGACGCTTTTTCATATGGGGTATCACATCGAAATTTATGCAGGTTGTGCTGCAATGCCATTTAGTTAAGGTTTTGAACATCCCAAAGGAGTTTTACACACCAGCCATGGGAACGTCTAAATATTAAAACAGCCTTGAAAGGGCGTTACAAATATCAATTCGAATGAAAAGTCTGTGTTTATGTTGCGCCCTTTCAGGGCATAATATCTCAATATAGACTATTTATCTGGGCTTGCAATCAGGGTTAAAAAACTTAAAGCATCTGGTTTATCAGTTGATGACATTGTTAAAGAGATTTTCGGAGGCGAGCATCCATTCATGCAACTCACCGACGGCCAATTTTCCACTGCTAATCTGGTCAAGTCTCTGCTTGAAACAATATAAAAAAATGAAAACACTTGTGAAATTATCACTGAAAAAGTCTTGATGATATTAGACTACAGACTTTTGATCGATGATTTTCATTTTTTAAGCAAATTCATTCCCACCGGCTCTGAGCATGGGAATGAATTCGGGGAGAAAACAGCCCGCGGAGGCTCGGACTATTTGGCAAAACAGAATAAAAAATCTATGGAGACTGCCGGTGTGCAACAATCACACTTCTAAAGTACTTTTCCGGCAGAATATGTGGTTCCAGCATCAATTTTCCTGACCTTGCGGGCACCGTCACCAAGATCAATTTTTACAATAACGAAACGCACCTTGTCTCCTGTGGATATATCAGCGCACTCCGGCATCATCAGGGATGAGGTGTCAAAATAAACCTCCTTCCCGCAAGTGCTTTCAATATAACCAAACAGCATGTTTCCGCGCTTAATGAACCAGCTTACAGTGCCCTCGGCTTCAATCTGATTGCTTTGATTTTCAATCGGAATCTTTTCCGAGCCAAATTGAACCATCATATCGCTCCGGACAGCTGAAGAGCGTTTACCACTACTTTCTGCATGAGTTTTTCCCTCATGCTTTTCGGTCTGTCGAGCTTCAATCTTTCGAGATATCTTCCTGCCCCTGACGGAGGAGCGGAAAACCACGAACCAATAATACCGCCTGCTGTGGAAAGCCTGTTTTCTTTGGCATTGGCCTTGAATTCCCTTAGAGACTTACCGAGAACAATCTCTTCTTCAGTGAAATCAGTGCCAAACGGAAATGCAGGGAAAAGACCGGCATTTCTGGATGGAGCAATAATTTTCTCCAGTTTTTCAGGAGTGTTGTTCCTGAATCTCTCAGGGATGATATAACCAGCCGGAACTTTCCGAGCCTTTTTGGCCTGACTAAGCAGGGTTTCCTGAAATCTTGAATCAGCTATATTCAGAAGCGCCTGAATGATTTCGCTGTCGCTTTTTGAGCGTATGTCGGCAATTCCGTATTCAGTTACAACAACATCCCTGAGATGGCGGGGAATTGTTGTATGCCCGTAATTAAACACAATATTTGAGGCAATATTCCTGCCCTCTCCTCTTGTGCTTCTTATCATTATTATTCCGCGCGCATCATCAAGGGCATGGGCCATGGACACAAAATTATACTGACCGCCGACTCCACTGATCACCTTTCCGTTTTCAAGGCCATCAGAAACGACTGCCCCCAGAAGTGTGACCATGAGTCCTGTATTTATGAATCTGGAATTTTTCCTCTGAAGCACCCTTAGCTCGCTGCTGGAATACCTGTTATTGGAATAAAGCTGATTCACATTAAGCACGCTGGTCATATTGATCTGCATGCGCTCTTCTTCGGACATATCGCGAATCGTGTCGTAAAAATCCTGGGGGCCTGCGTAAAAACCTGCGTGAATCCAGACTCCTTTTTCAAGCTTGTTTCCTAGACAGTTTTCCGCAATTTTTTTGAAGTTTTCAGGGTTTTCGAGATCAGCCTCATAACATCCTGAATCAGTTGTTATATGACCGCTTTCAAAGGTCAGGCCTTTTTTGAAAATTCCATATTCCACAAGCATGTCAAAATCGTCAGTCGAAAGCATTTTCCCAATAGCGCCATTTTGGACAAGGCCGCAAAGCAAGGAAGGTGTCACGGCGCCGTTTTCGCCAATGCCGTCATTCACAAGTTTCTGGATATGAATATTATCATAGCATCTGCGCTTCATTATGCCATTTTTGTAAAGCTGAAGAAGTCCATCCACAAACATTTCCGTAGAGCCATAAAGCCCTTTTTCAAAGACTCCGGTAGCGCCCCATTTCTCGATGATCTGAGCCGAGTTTTCGAGAACACCGCTTCTTTCCAGAATATCTATATAGGCAGAATTCCTGTTCTGCCTTGCAATTAAAGCCGTGGCAACTGCATCGCCAAGGGAGCCGATCCCTATCTGAATGGTTCCGTCGTCCTGGATCAATGCGCTGGAATTAAGGCCTATCATATAATCAACGGTGCTGACGGCTTCCCTTGGAATGCTGAAAAGCCGCGTTTCAATGGACGGATTTTCAAGAACAGCGTCAAACATTGAAGGATCGCCAAGAGCGTCTCCATACATGAAGGGTAGAGTTGAATTGACCTCGGCAACGACGCAACTGTTCATCCTGGTCTCACGCTCTTTTTTTCTGAGAAGATCAATGAGATCTATTGTCGTGTCACCATTGCAGCCAAGACTGATTTTTGTATTCCCGGAGACTTCCTTTTTACCGATCAGTGCTCCGACGACATTGGCGCCCTGGGCAATGACATCCCGGGCAGCAAAGGTATAATTCGTGCTGATATAATTCTGCTGCATATAATCATTACCCATGAACGCGCCTGCCTTGCAGAAGAACTCGCTCACCTCCACATTAGGCGGAAGATTTCCAGTTCTTGCCGCTGCCGCATATTCGAGTGGAACATACCCGCCCCAGATTCTTTCTATTATGGGGCCAAGCATCCTGTGTTCAAGCTCGCTGGAGCTGACTGGAGTTTCAAGGGAAAGGGCTGTCATGATTTTCAGTTTGATTCCAGGATCGTTTTTGGCCTTTCTGAAAAGCGCGTTTACTATGTTGTTCGGCTTTCCGAGGGCAAGCTGGGTTCCGAAAGCAATTTCTTTTCCTGTTTTTTGGACTATGTAATCCGCCATTTCATCCGGATCGGTAAAATAACGAGGTTCTTTGTTTATTTTTATCATGTTTTTCTCCTGTAGCTCCGATTCCATATCAAAGCGCTATCTGCGTTGGCTACGTCGTCAGCTCCTCGACGTACAAACCACCGTACGCCTGCGTCGCTTCCTCCTTGCCGCCTTGATTTCATCTTTGATTTGAAATCGGAATAAATTATGGCCTCTTCTCGTAATTTGCTGCCAATAAAACAGAATACTAATTACAAAAACAGTGCCATCCAAAAACATCTTGATTTTCAAGGAATTACAGATATCATGGCAATAAAACGTGAAATAAAACGAATACACTCGCTAAATAAAACACATACGTGAAATAAAATGATTAATGCAAATCCTGATCTTTCCCCTGATCTATTCAGGGAAGTTACCCTCAGAATCTGTGGCAGCCTCAACATAGACGAAGCTGTTTATGATGTTTTCACATATCTAAAAAAACAGCTTCCCCTGGATGCTATCCTAATCAGTGTCTATGAGGCCGGAGTCAAGGCGGCCAGGGTCATAGCAATGGCTTATGGAGACAGGGGCTTCCTTGTGGATGAATACGTGCCCCTTTCCGAATCAGCGTGGAAATCCATTGGCAAATGGGAGGAAGAGTCAAAAATAGAGACCATTCCCTGGATCAGGGATCATACCCATCCGATAAATATTGAAATGGTCAGGCTCCTCCAGAAAGGGATTCTTGTGGACAGGGCCATACGCGGTGATGAATTCTGTAGCATAACCTGCGCCCTTAAAATCAAAAAAACCATAATAGGCAATCTCACCCTCTGCGCCTGGGGGGCCGAACATTACAACACTTCCCACGCAGAACTCATAAAGGAAATAAACGAACCATTCGCCATAGCACTTTCAAACACCCTCAGATACCTTGACATGGAAAGGGACAAAAAGGCGCTCTTAAAGGAAGTTCGCCAAAAGGCCGGAGATGTGATGATCGGAGCCGACGCAGGGCTTGTGGAAGTAAGAAGGCTTATTGAACACGTCTCTCCTACAGACAGCCCTGTGATTCTGCTCGGAGAAACAGGCACAGGAAAAGAAGTGGTGGCGGCTGAACTTCACAGGCTTTCAAGAAGATCCCAGGGGCCTTTCATTCGTCTCAACTGTGGAGGAATTCCTGAATCACTCATCGATTCCGAGCTGTTCGGACACGAAAAAGGCGCTTTTACAGGGGCTTTTGAAAGATCGGCAGGCAGGTTCGAGCGCGCCGACGGAGGGACTCTTTTTCTCGATGAAATCGGAGAACTGCCCCAGGCCGCCCAGGTAAAACTTCTTAGGGTGCTCCAGAGCGGCGAGTTCGAAAGGGTCGGAGGGGGCAGGCTTCTCAAGGCCAATGTAAGAATCATAGCTGCCACGCACCGCAATCTCCAGTCAATGATTCACCACGGCTCGTTCAGATCTGATTTATGGTACAGGCTCAATGTTTTCCCTATAAAAATTCCTCCACTCAGGGAAAGAAAACAGGACATACCCGCAATGATTCATCATTTCATAAGAACAAAAAGCTTTGAAATGAATTTGCCGTACAGGCCTGAACTGGCGCCGGGAGAACTTGAAACCCTCATGTCATACGACTGGCCCGGGAATGTAAGGGAACTCCAGAATCTTGTGGAACGAGCCATAATACTATCCAAAGGCAAACCTCTGAAATTCGGGATAGGAACGAGGGAATCAGCGCCTGAATGTCATTCCTCGGCATCGGACAATGAAAAAATAATGACCTGCGATGAAGCCACCGCCGCCCACATCAGATTTGTCCTTAAAAAATGCGGGTGGAAAATATCAGGTCAGGGAGGAGCAGCCGGAACTCTCGGAATGAACCCAAGCTCACTCAGAAGCAGAATGAAAAAAATGGGGATAGGTTTCAGGCGTGAGATATAAGGCAAACCAAAAATGGGCTGTGAAAGTAGCTGTAGCGCTTTAAGCTCTAAAGCAAAAAGCCTTTTGATTTAACGAATTGCCCCATCATTTACTGCAACAGCAGCCCATCAGAATCTTTTTAATCAAGGATCAACTTTATATGTCTGAAAAGACTTGAGAACTGAATCGTATGCCTTCCGATTTTCTTCGAATGTCTGATTTCTGGAAATAAACGTAAAGGTCAGAATATAATTAACTCTCGCGTTGAATGAATAAACGAAAGTATTCTGCTCAAGCCGTTCCTTCACAAACTCATTTTCATAATAGAGTTCTTCTCTTTCAACCAGATTGGCAAGAGGAGCTTCTTTAGGTGTATAGTACTTGCAATTTATCTTTTTGAAATAAGGATCAGCCTGCATTTCTTTCTTCTGATCCTGAAATGCATCTTCAAGGAACTTCCTGATGCCATCCATACTTCTATAAGATTTTACGCAGGACACTTCGATGAATCCGTTAGTTTCATTATTAAAACACATATACTGAGTTCTAAGAACAACCCACCCTGAAACGCCTTTTTTCAGCCACTCAGGCATTTTATTGGTATTATGCCACCCTTCTGGTGTTTTAAAAGAAAAACCATAATTATCGTTATAATAGATGCCATCCCGGATAATTGCCGGAGGAGCAGTTGCGCAGGATGTCATACAAAAAAGCAGCAACATTAGGACTGATTTAGCGATTCTCATATTTCACCTTCACACCCTCAATTTCTTCATAATTCTCAATTCATAAGCAAGGTGCTGAAAACACTGGCCAGCCTACTTATCCCCCATCTGCCTGTAAAGCCTGTAAGCCATAAAACCTATCACAGCGACACCCAAAACAAGCACTCCCCAAAGCAGCCATTTTCTGATTGGGAAAGACCTGACAGGTGGATTACGGTTATGATTTTTCACATTGGAAACCACCGCCAAAGCCGGTTTGAAAGAAGAGTCTTTGAAAAGTTGGGATAAAAGAGAATCAACCGCATTGTCAGATGGAAGAGTTACGCCCTGTTTACCAAAGGCAAGAACGCAGTTTTTGCTTGAGCCTGGAACAAAATAAAGTTCATGGGGAACCCATCCTATTTTAAGCATGGGAATAGCAGTATTTTTAAAGGCAGATTCTTGAGAGGTCTCAAATTCCCAGAATCTGTCCGTCCCATATGCAATTGAAGCCTGACCTCCATTTATGGTTTTCCCATTAACCATCAGATCATAGAATGTCCCTGTGTACCTTACTCGCCAGTTCGAGGCAAGATCAGGCCTTGACATCAAAGTCCCCTGAAGAACACCAAGCCCGGCAGGAATCTGCATCTCTATACGCTCCACAGGAAAAACGCCGTTTGTATCAAACTCATAGACTGTTTTGCCTGAAACAGCTCCCATTGCAGCACTGGCTTTCTGGCCATGCACTTCTTTCCATTTCATTTCAGGCTGAACTCCTGGCTTTGGGAATACGGCCTTTATTGAGGAAATTCTTGCGCCTCCTGCTTCATTAGGCCAGGAAAGGCGAAGGTATTTAACTTTGATCAGGGGGATATCCGCCCTGTTTCTGGAAAGCCTGTGCCCACCGTAATCAAGATCAGCAAGGGTTACTGGCCCGGATATTCTTCTCAGCCTTGAAAGATCATCTCCAGCCTCAATTATCACATCAAAAACAAGATTGACTGCACCCGACCATTCCACAACAAGCCCTGAAAAAGGCTTCTCTGCGGAAGTCGCGTCAATAAGCCATGACGTAGGAGCTTCAGTTTCAGATTTTTTCTCTCCTGATCCGGTCTTGACATCAATAATGGAACCGCCTGCACCTGTTTCAACCCTCATGGAAATATCACCATTATGGTTTTCGTCTCTGTAAACAGGAAAAAATGGAAGTTCAACAGGAGCTGGAGCCTCGCCCTGGGAATACTCAGGCTTTTTTATTGTGTGCGGAAACACATTCCCGTCAGGACTGAATACCCGCAAGTCTCCAAGATCCTGCCTCGTCACGCATTCATAAACCTGATCAGGAATAACAATTCTGGCAATTGCCGATTCCTGGGTAATATCAAGTTCAAGTGCGCATCCGAAATCAGAAATTTCGGATTTTCCTGCATAAGCCGGAAACGCCATTAATATAAATAAAACTACGGCCAGGTATTTTTTCATTGTTATCCTCCGGAGGGTCGCTTTTTTGCAAAAAGCTCCGCAAAAAACTTCATTGATTTTATGAGTCTTATTCCTAATCAAAAGTTCATTTTTTATCTCGGTGATTTTTTAGGCGAAGAGCCGCCATTCGTTTGCCTATAAAAAGATGGCTATGCACGATTTTCAGTATGATTGCCTGGTCTAAAAAAGTGACTTACAAAAATAACGTAAGTATTGTTTCCCAAGCATCTGGCATATTCATAAAGTTTTTGGGGAGCTTTTTTCAAAAAGCGATTCCTCGAAGGCGCTCATAACTGAAAGAAAGACAGAGCCAAATAAAAAAATAGAGCTTTTTACTGGGCGGAAAACTTTTTACAAAAAGCTCCCCGCTTTTTAACCTTTAAGTAACAGAACCTTCCCCGGAATCCTTTTCTGAATCAACAGATGGAGGAAGCGGCGAAAGAAAGCCTATCACAAGCATGAGAACACCTACCGCAATGAAAGATATGATTCTCTCCCCTGTTCCTCTGCCACCGAGATCGACAAAAAATAATTTGATAACAACAGCGCAAAGCAGCCAGGCGCCGACAAACCATAATTTCCGAATTCCTTTTCTTGAAGCAAGAGACATTATGCATAGCGCTGAAAAGGTCCATAATATGGAAATGGAAGCCTGAAAAACAAAAGATGCTGTCAGATTATGAAAGCTGTAATAAACATCAGCCCAGACATGAACACACCTTGCGACAATCACGTTCAGCAGAATAAAAGCTGCCGCAGCGCTAAAAAAAACGAGGCCGCCCGGCCTGAAAACAGGGAATGAAGGCATAGGCATTCTTTCCACAGTTATTGCCCTTGACCAGACAAGGAGCACGATAACCACAAATAGCTGCAGGATATCAGCAGGATTTAAAACCGGAAAATATGAAAGAGGAGAAGCATTTCCGTCATTATGGCATGCCCATAGAAAAAACATTCCAAGCATTGAAGCAATCAGGCAGCAACCAGTTGAAAAATAAGCTTTTCTGAACTGCTCTTTTGGCCATTCATCGTGTTCTCCATATTTTATCAAAAAAAGAATCGTGATACCTGGCACTCCAAGCCATCCTGCAAGTTTCCAGACATCCGAACCTTTTATTAGATAATCGGCAAGCCAGGCGACTTCCCAAGAAGCCACGACAACAAGAATCACAAAGCCTGAAGTGTGCCAGAAATAAGCGAACCTTTGCTTCCAGTCAGTATCCAAAACATGAAGAACATAAAAATGGGAAATAACAGCTGAAACCCATGCAATCAGCCCATATTCAGAAAATGGATGAGTAACTCCCGCTACCAGGTCAGCAAGCAGGACAAAGAACATCCAGGGCATCAGAATTACAGGAGGCAAGGAAAGAAATACCCAATCAAGGGGCCTTCTTAAAATTGTGAAAGCGCCGGAAGACAGGGCCATGAAAATCAGTCTGGCGGAAGTTTTGTTCTGATAAATATGTCTGTCTATTTCAGACAGCCCGCCTCCGAACCACCAGAGAGTTCCCCACATACCAGCGATTCCATGAAACCATCTTTCCCATTTATAAAGCCTGTCAGAATAATAATTATAGAAAAACCCTGAAAAAAGTCCGGCCATAGCCATTATGATGCTGTTGAAACATCTGGTATTAAGGATAAACCACTCATCCCCCTGGTTATAGCCATAATAATGATGAAACCCGGTGAAAAGAGTAAATCCTGCACATATCTGGAGAAAAAGACCAAAGGATCTGGCAATGCATCTTTTCTGCCTGAGTCCTATCCAGACCATGGAAGCGCCTTCAAGCCCCCATGATGCGGCGATCCACTGCCTGTCAAACGCAAAGGGAATTGCAAGGGTAGCAAATACGACTCCGATGGCAAGAAATGCTTCTGTAAGCATTCTGATCTGCTCGATTTTTCTGCTCCACAGCCATATTGCAAGGAATACATAAAATGCAGCAAGACAAAGAGAGCTTATGGCTATTCCATATTCAAACTGCCTGACAAGGCCGCTTTGAAGGCCGAATGCAACAAGTGGAAGCCCGAAAACAAGAGCGCCGTCAACATAGCCTTTAAGATCAGGAGGCTGACGAAATGCAAAAAGGACTGAGATTGAAGCATACATGATAAAAAACAGGAGAAGGAAAGGCTCGGTCGTGGCAAAATTTTCAGGTATGTAATAATTTATACCCCAGATTGCGCTGATAACAAAGGTGAAGGCAAAACCTGTGAGATTAAGCTCCCGCCAGGACTTGAACCAGGCAATTCCAAGCACGCCCGCATTCAAAAGCAGATAATATAAAAACAGCATGACATGGCTGCCGCCACCACTTGAAACAAGAACTGGCGCAAGAAAACCTCCGGCAGAAGCAAGAACAGCAAGAGCCTTTGCATCCTGAATAACTGCGATGAATCCTGAAAGAATCACGAAAGAAATCATAAGACTCATGGCAAGAAATGGAGGGATCAGAGCATAAAGCTTAACAGCCGAAAAGACCGTCAAATAAAGAATGCCGATACCTCCGCCCTGGAGGGAAAGTCCGAAGGCCCGCTTTTCCACCCTCATTTTCCATCCGAAAACAAGAAGACCAATACCAGCAGCAGCGACTCCGCAGAGCCTCACCTCTATAGGCAGAATACTGTGATCAGCGGCGTATTTCAGTAGGAACGCGACTCCAAAGAAGAGGATTATTATTCCGACCTTGACCACGACATTGCCGGTTGTGAAAAAAGCCCTGATATAACCGATTAGTTTGGCAATTTTACCCTCGCCCGGAGGAGTTTTTTCTGGGTCTGGTTTAATAGCCAAAACTGTTTCGTCTTTGGCTGCAGCAAACAAAGCATCCTGGATTCTGGTCTCGTTAGCTTCTGGAATGGCCGCAGAAGCTACTGTTCCGAGATTATCTGCAATATCTGATTCAGCATGAGCATCAGGCTCTGTTTCAGTTATTACTTCTTTATCTTTAAATGAATCATAAGTATGCGGTGCTGTTTGGACAGGTTCAGGGTATGGCTGTTCCGGCTTGGCTGACATTTCAAAGGATTTTACTGAAGAAGCTTGCTGGCGGGTGTCCCTTTCCTGCTCAAGCTTCCTGACCCTATCCCTGAGATCAATAACTGAGCCAAGAAGGAATCCAAGAACACCACCGCTGACTGCGCCATGAAAACCGAAAAGCCAGGCGCCCACGCATAGTCCTATAATACCTAAAATGAGGGCAAGCTCGTTCACTTTTACCTCCTTTGATTTTTTATTGCCTTGATGCAGGTTGGAATCTGAAGATTCTGATCCAGTTGGTACTGATGCAGGTCAAAAAAACCACTAATTTTTCCGGGTTTTCAATGACAATAGCATATACAGCGTTTTTTAAGTTACAATTTTATTCGAATCTTCACCTGCAAGATTTCCATTCGAATTCAAACCTATGGAAATAAATAGAGCCGTGTGTTATCTTTGATAAAGTCGCAAAAAGTTCGATTACCGTCATTACGGCGCAGGCCAAAATACAGAAATACCTGAAAATACAAATATACAGGATCAAGTCAGACATGACGCCGGCGTTCTTTTCTGACTTTTTGCAAGACCATCGTCTTTAGCGTCATTAATAATTCAGCACTTTTGAAAGTTTTTTTCCCAAAAGTCATACGTCAGACGAGCTGATTAACCTCAAAGAAGTCCGGGTAAGCATATAGAACCATGCCCTAATAAAGAAATCGCCCGCTTTGTTTCACACGTATCATTCCTTGGTTTTTTTAGTTTCTTTGAGAGTATTTTCCCAAATTAGAAAGGAAGAGCATATGCATGCAGAATTCAAAAAATTCCGAAATCTTTTCGTTTTTATTTTCATTGTTTCAACCATATTAATTTGCGGAAAGGCCTTTGCCGAGGAATCAAAAAAGCTGGTATTTCTTCACTACTGGACAGGAGACATGAGCGGCGGAATCAATGAAATGGTGAATACATTCAACAAAAAAAATCCTGGGTATGAGGTAAAGGCAGCTGGTTTTGAGCATGAAACTTTCAAACCAAGCATAAAAGTCATGCTCGAAGTTGGTAATCCGCCTGATTTCTTTTCTTTCTGGGCAGGGGCAAAAACCCAGGATCTTGTTAACAGCGGTTATCTTTTGCCTATTGACGATGTCTGGAAAAAAGCTGACCTTGCTTCAAGATTCAGTCCTGCCATTACAGGTGCCTGCACCTATAATGGGAAAATATACGCAATTCCTGTGACACAGCATTTTGTAGCCTTTTTCTATAACAAGGCAATATTTCAAAGGCTCAATCTTCTTCCTCCTAAAACATGGCAGGATTTCCTGGCCTTATGCGATGTTCTCAAGGAGAAAAAAATTACTCCGATTTCTCTTGGTTCCAGAGAAAAATGGCCGGCCCAGTTCTGGTTTGATTATCTTCTGCTCAGAACAGCAGGGCCTGAATTCAGGCAACAGCTAATGGATGGAAAAGTTTCATATAACGATCCAATGGTTGCCGAGGTTTTTTCAGTATGGGACAAAATGATTTCAAAGCAGTATTTCAATACAACACCTAATGTATTCGACTGGTCTGAGGCTTCAAAAATGGTTTACAATGGCGAGGCCGCAATGACGCTCATGGGAACCTGGATAACAGGACTTTTTGAAAACAAACTCAACTGGAAACAGGAAAAGGATTTCGATTATTTCTGTTTTCCAATCATAAAACCAGAGATACCGATAGTTTCCCTCGGCCCGGTTGACTGCATACTTCTTCCGAAATCAAAAAACGCGGAAGCTGCAAAAACAGCGCTGGAATTCTTTTCAGACACGGAGCCCCAAAAGGAAATGAGCAGAGGAAGCGGCGCTCTTGCTCCTAATGCCAATATACCTGATTCGTTTTATCCGGCAATGCAGGCAAGAATACGTCAGACAATCAATCAGTCGAAATTATGGGCATTCAATTATGATCTTGCTACGCAACCAGAGGTCGCAGAAATCGGCCTTGACTGTTTTGTCAAATTCCTGAACACCCCTGAAAAATATAACGAACTTCTTCGCGAAACTGATAATAAAGCCAAAAATTTTTTCCATAAAGGCAGATAAATTGACCATGAACCTCTTCTGGCAAATACCGGAGTAAATGATGTTCGTCTTGAAAAGTCTCATATCCAGAATAGGTGTCATAATTATTATAACAGAAGTAATAATCCTGTCTGCAATGGGAGTTTATTACATAGAAAAGTTTTCAAGGGAAGTTGACAAAGCTCTTGAATCCCAGATCTTACTCCCGGGCAAGCTCATGAACAGGCAGCTGTTGAAATATGAATCAATCGCCAACAAGGATACAATGGTGGATATTTTAGGGGAACGCTTCAGCAGCGGTTTTGTATTCAGCAGAAATCTCAAAATCTATTATGCCCTGGACAAAAATATGATCGGTAATAGTGCGAATGAGATAATAAAGTCCGAAGCCCCTGAATTCTCAGAAAACCAGATTACTCCCCTCTTACTTAGGACTAAGGACTCTGAAAAAAGCTTCATAATCTGCATAACTCCGCTATTTGCCTATGAAGGAGCGTCTCCGTTCTTTTTTTCATTTGTGAAGGCTGAGACAAGTAAAAGCGAAGCAGACAAAAAAGGAATCCTGATTCTTTTTATCTGGGGATCAGGACTCTGCATTCTCTTTACCTCCGTGTTTCTTATTTTTTTTACAAGAAAGCTTGTAATCTCGCCTATTCGAAAGCTTGACGCCAGCGTGCATCTAATAACAAGCGGACAACTGGATCAGCCACTGGAAATTAAACGCAATGATGAAATAGGTAAACTTGCGCTCAGTTTCGAGAAGATGAGGGATTCCATCAATGAATATATAAAACAGCTCGGTGAATCCGAAAAAAAATACAGGGAGATTTTTGAAAATGCCGTTGAAGGAATGTTTCAAATTTCATCCGAAAACAGATTTATGGCAGCGAACAGAGCCATGGCCTCCATTTTTGCTTTTGAATCAACGGACGAACTTCTTGAATCCATAAAAGACATAAGACTCCAGGTTTTTTTAAATCATGAAGACTGTGACAGGCTATTATATAATTTAAACAAAGAAGGGCATATAATGGCCGTTGAAAGTGTTTTTGTCAAAAAAAACGGAGAGGCTTTCTGGGGCTCGGTCACTGCAAGGAAGGCCTATGATGAAAAAAACGGCAAAGCATTTTATGAAGGATCGATATTAGATATAACAGAAAGTCATCTCAGGGCTCAAGCTGAGTCTGAACGCCAGAAGGCTGAATCAATAGCAGAAACAAAGAGCAATTTCCTGGCCCACATGAGCCATGAAATAAGAACCCCTCTGAATGCGATCATGGGCATGTGTCATCTTGCAATGAAGACAAGCCTCACACCAAAGCAGACTGATTACCTGGACAAAATCAATTCATCCTCAAAATCGCTTCTTGGAATTTTGAATGACATACTCGATTTTTCCAAAATAGAGGCAGGGAAACTTGAGATGGAGTCGATTGATTTCTCTCTTGAAGAAGTTTTTTCTTATGTTGCGACGATCGCAAGTCTTGCAGCCGAAGAAAAGGGGATAGAACTGATAATAAATATCGAAAAAAATACCCCTAAAATCCTGAGGGGTGACCCACTGAGATTAGGCCAAATACTTGTTAACCTGACGACAAATGCAATTAAATTTACGGAAAGCGGAGAAATCATTATTGCCGTCCGCATATTAAAAGATGGTAAAAGCCAATTAGGCATGGAGTTTTCAGTAACAGACACGGGAATCGGACTGACAGAAGATCAGATTTCCAGACTCTTCGTATCATTCACCCAGGCAGATTCGTCGATCACCCGCAAGTATGGCGGAACAGGTCTTGGCCTTGCAATTTGCAAAAACCTCACGGAACTCATGGGCGGAGACATAAGGGTTGAGAGTGAGCCAGGCAAGGGAAGCTGCTTCTCATTTACAGCCTTTTTTGAAAAAGTAAAATCCCCTGAAAGTCAAAAAAGGTATATTCCGATTGACCTTCGGGGCATGAAGGTCCTGCTGATTGATGACAATGCTTCTGCCTTGGAAATCATGGGTGAAATGCTATCAGCCTTCTCCTTTGAAGTTACGACTGCTTCGTCAGGACTACATGGAATTCAAATGATCGAAGCAGCAAACAATTTCAGTCTCGTTATAGTCGACTGGAAAATGCCTGAAATGGATGGAATTGAGACAATTCAGAAAATAAGGCAAATGCCAGGTAAAGAATCTGTGCCAAAGATCATCCTGATGACAGCCTATGGCAGAGAAAAAATCATGAAAAAAGCAGAAAACGAAGGTGTCGAAGCTTTTCTGTTCAAACCGATCAAGCCATCTGTTCTGTTTGATGCAATAGTGGAAATATTTTCAGCGGGCATTGATACACTCTCTGCCAAAGAAGCCAATGACATTGTTCATGATAAAAACCAGAATATGGATATTGACCTTTCGCAAGTAAGAGGGGCAAAAATACTCATAGCTGAAGACAATGAACTGAATCAGCAGATTGCCGTTGAAATACTTGAACAGGCAGGATTTATTGTGGATGTGGTCAATAATGGCAAAGAGGCTCTGGATCTTATCAAGAAAAACAATGATTATGATTCTCTGCTCATGGACATCCAGATGCCTGTAATGGATGGATATGAGGCTGCCCGCCAGATCAGGATGTGGGAAAACGAAAATATGATTGATAACCGGGCCATGATGCATCTTCCTATAATAGCAGCCACTGCCCACGCTTTAAAAGACGACCTGCAAAAATGTATTGAATCAGGGATGGATGACTATGTTTCAAAACCAATCGATCCAATTCAGCTTTTTCATGCCCTAAATAAATGGATAAGCACAAAAAAAATAGAGCAGGAGATTCAACCAAAAGCTTCGGAAAAACCAGATCATGATGATAGTTTTCCTGATGATTATATTTCAGGCATAGACATGGATGCAGGCCTTAGGCACATGGCTGGAAACAAGAGACTTTATGTTGATATCCTGAAAGGATTTGCCATGAAATACTCTTCAGAACCTTCCAGAGTAAGGGAATTTATCAAGTCAAAAGATAATCGCATGGCATCAATTGCCTGCCACACATTTAAAGGCATAAGCGCTAATATAGGAGCTACCCGGATTTCACTGATAGCTTCTAAACTAGAAAATGACATCAAAACAGGTGATATGCAGTCATCTTTCAGGACACTTGATAATCTTGAACAAGAGACAGCGCTGGTATCAGAGGGCATAAAGGCATGGCTAAGATCAATTAAGGATACAAATGAATATCAGACAGATGACAGAAATAATTTTCAGAGAGCTGACTCTCTGATCATCAACGATCTGTTCTCGAAGCTTCACGAACATCTAAGCCATAATAATATTGCGGCTATAAACTGTTTTATGGAATTGAAAAATCTTTTTTGCGGATCATATCAAGGAGATATGGACTCAATTGAACAGTACATCAATAATCTTGAGTTCGAAAAGGCCCTGGAAATATTGAACATGATGAGGCAGGAACGGGAATGACGAAAAGAACAGAAAAAAGTCTATTTTCTTGAGAAAAAACTTCTCACCCTGGACAATAGACAATCTATGGAAAAAGGCTTTGCAAGTACTGCATCAAATATTTTTTCATCGAGCATCCATGGAGTACCTGATATACCGATAACAGGGACCGAGCCACCGGTTTTTTCGCGTACAAAAGCAGCCACAGCACAACCGTCTGCATTGGGCATAATTACATCTGTTATAACAAGATCAAACTTGCCCTTGTCAAAAATTTTAATACCCTCAAGACCATCATTAGCAGTTACAACACTGAAACCGGAGTGTTCAAGAATCCCCTGGATAAAGTTCAGGAGAACAGCCTCATCATCTATAGCAAGAATTGAATGCATGGCGTGGAAATAATTTAAGGTTGTTATGTTGTCAAAATGCGATGCGCATATTGGGCTATCGACATAAAACACAATAAAAAAAAGGAATTATAGCTAATGGCTTATAAGCTATAATTCCCATTGTCAATAAATAACTATCACAAACAATTATTATCAAAAATTAAGCGGCAATTAACAAAAACCAACCTCTTTGAAAAATTTCGAGGCATTTTCCTGCATTTTTTTGAAGTCATCAATGCCAAGACCGGCACCAATGGCCACTGTAATGGCAAAGGCTTCGTTAATTAGGTCACGAGGAGCATGGGAATCTGTGTTAAGAACCATCATGGCCCCTGCTTTTTTGGCCATTATAGCCACATGACCATTAGAAAGCGAATGCCCGCCCCTTGCGGTTATTTCAAGACAAACTCCCTTTTCAGCAGCAAGGGAAGCTTCCTCAGCAGTAATTAGTCCTGGATGCGCAAGAATATCCACACCTGCCATGATAGCGGCAAGATTAGTCCCTTTGGCCACAGGTTCCACAACCGTTTCTCCATGAACAATCACAACCTTAGCGCCAAGGCTCCTGGCAAGTTTTACGGCTTCATCGATATGCGGGGGCGGTACGTGGGTTATCTCAATTCCAGGCAGAACTCTTATCCCTGGCAGGCTGTTCATATATTCGGAAACCTTCACAAGCCTGGGAATAATATGATCCATATTGGAAAAATCGCCGTGATCCGTGATGGCCATGCCTTTAAGACCAATCGCCTCTGCCCTTCTTGCAAGCTCCGAAGGAATGAGTTCACCATCGCTGAAAACTGTATGCATATGAAGATCTATCATGGAATGCTCTCCTTATAAGTCGAGATTCTTAAGTTTTGCCACGCCTCTTAGGGAATGGCCAAGACCATCTGCAACCACCACCGGTATTATTTTTCCTGTCAGATCAATACTTACGTCAGAGCCGGATCCATCCTGCTCAACAGTAAAATTAAGCACTTTATTTCCGTCTGTCCTGCCTGTCCATTGAACCGGCTCAGAATCCGCAACATCCGAATCTGAATTAGAACGTCTGCTCATTCCTTCAACAAGAACAACTTCAGTTCTGCCTTCCATTGCCACATTCTTCTTTTTAGAAATTTCGTCCTGAACATCAAGCAGCTCGTTCAGTCTTCTTTTTCTCTCTTTTTCAGGCATCTTGCCCTCAAACATAGCAGCAGGCGCAAATGGCCTGTCAGAATATGCGAATGCAAAAATATTATCAAACTCCACCTTTCTTACAAGATCAAGCGTTGCCTCAAAATCCTCAAGCTCTTCACCTGGAAAACCAACAATCATATCCGATGTTATGGCGATATCAGGACATGCGTTTCTGAGTTTTTCTATCTTTTCAAAATAATCTGCGCTTGTATATTTTCTGTTCATGCTCTTTAGAATTCTGTCAGATCCACACTGAACAGGAAGATGAATATGCTTGCAAAGTTTATCAAGATCCTTATACGCCTTTACAAGTTCATCCGACATATCCTTGGGATGGGAAGTCGCAAAACGTATTCTTTCAAGACCTTCAATGTCATGGATCATTCTGAGAAGTTCAGGGAATGAAGGAAGACCTTCCTTTTTACCATAACTGTTTACATTCTGGCCAAGAAGGGTAATTTCCTTTCTGCCGCCTTTTACAGCTGACCTGATCTCTGAAATTATGGCATCAGGCTTTCTGCTGGATTCTCTGCCCCTGACATGAGGCACAACACAATATGAGCAGAAGTTATCACAGCCCCTCATTATGGTTATAAAACCGGAAACGCTATGGGATCTGTATTCAGGCAGAACATTATACTCTTCAATATCCTCGTTGAAGCTTGTGTCAACGATCCTTCCGCCGCTGATCTCTATGCTTCTGACAATATCATGAAGCCTTGCAACAGCATGCGTGCCTATCACAAAGTCGACATACGGAAGCCTGTCCAGTATATTTTTGCCTTCCTGCTGGGCAACGCATCCAGCCACACCAGAGATAAGGCTTTTTTTCTTCTTTTTTAAAGCCTGAAGGCGGCCTATGAAACTGAAGGCTTTTTCCTCTGCTTTTTCCCTTACTGAGCAAGTGTTGGTTATCACAAGATCAGCCTGCTCAAGGAATTCCGTCCGTGAATAACCAAGTGGAGCCAGAAGCTTCTCAAACTGCTCAGAATCATAGACATTCATCTGGCATCCGATTGTATATATATAAACCAGCTTGTTACTCATTTAACAAAAAAAACTCCTGATAATGTTGACAAAGTTACAAAAACTCCGATTCCCGTCATTCCGGCGTGGCCTGCCCCTGTGAAAACTGGAATCCATAAATATCTGAAAACACTGGATGCAGATTCAAGCCCGCATGACGCCAACGCCTTTTTTGGGCTTTTTGCTAAACCATATAGTATGACTGTTCCTGATTCTAAGTTATTCCATATCCACTGATTCAAGACGCATACTCGACGACAAATCGCCAATCAGCCCTGAAACAGCCTCTTCACATCCCGGAGGAACATGAAGGACAACAATACCGTTACGCTGATCAACAGTGCTAAGAACAGCAATCCCCTCATATGCCTCGACTATAAATCTTAAAAAAGCGATTTCCCGCCTGTCCACCCTGTAATAGTATGGAATGGTTCTCATCGTGATCCCCTAAAAATCATTTAATAAAGCTACAGACATTATAATTATCCCCTTATTTTTCCAAGGAATTTTTTTAAGGCTGGTCAAAAGTTCAGAAATGAGCCTTGCCCATATTTTATGAATCTGTTCTAAAGAGCGTCCAACATTAATGATTGATAAAGCTTTTTTATTCAGGCCGTTCAATAAAACTCCTGTTTATTTACCAATATCCCTCTTTTTAAAGAGACGTTTTTGAATAAAAACACCATATATATTGCCCGCAAGATCAAAAAGTTATATATGGTGATTATGAATTACTCATGGGTGATAAAAAAACCTGATCCGAATCACATTCAGCACCTTTGCAGAGTTTTGCAATGTGCTCCTGCCACTGCGGCAGTCCTCCTCAACAGAAATCTGGCTGGCCTACGAGATATCAACACATTCCTGAATCCAAGCCTTACGAATCTAAGACCGCCTGAGAGTATCAAAGATATGGATATCGCGGTATCAAGACTCGAAAACGCCATAAAAAACAATGAAAAAGTCCTTATTTTCGGGGATTACGACGCGGATGGCATTACCTCCACAGCTCTTCTTTACAGCTTTCTGTCTGCAACAGGTATAACTCCGGATTATTATATTCCGCATAGAATTTCAGAAGGCTACAGCCTGAAACCCGAGCACATAAAAATGCTTGCTGGCAGCAACAAACCAGATTTGATCGTTACTGTGGACTGCGGTTCATCAAGTGCTGACGCAATAAGCCTTGCAAAAGCAAACGGTATTGATGTGATTATAACAGATCATCATTTAGTTTCTGAAGTCCCGACTGACGCTGTTGCAGTTATAAATCCCAAGAGGCCTGACTGTTCTTCAGGTCTTGAACACCTCGCTGGAGTGGGAGTTGCATTCTATCTTGCCATTGCCCTTAGATCAAGATTGAGAAAAACAGGTTTCTGGGAGCATCTTAAGGAACCCAATCTCAAGGCATATCTCGATATGGTGGCCATCGGAACCATAGCAGATCTTGCCCCACTTACTGATGAAAACAGAATATTCACAAAAACAGGCATAGAAGTAATAAACAGCGGGAAAAATATAGGTATAAAAGCACTTGCAACAGCATCTGGAAGTCTGCAGACAGTAACAGCCGGAGACATAGCATTCAGGCTTGCGCCAAGACTCAATGCCGCAGGCCGCATGGAACATGCCAGCATAGGATTCGATCTTCTCCTTGCAGACTGCCCAAACAGGGCTGCATCCATAGCCAAGGAGCTCAGCAGGCTCAACTCAACAAGGCAGGAAGTTGAAAACAGTATATTTGAAGATATCTGTCACCTGATAGAAAGAGATTCGGATGATTTTAATAGACCAAGCATAGTCATGGGATCTGAAACATGGCATTTGGGCGTACTTGGAATCGTGGCATCAAAACTCGTTCAGAAGTACAACAAGCCAGCCGTACTCATTGCATGGAAAGGAGAAACCGGCAAAGCCTCGGCCAGAACAGCCCAGGACATAGATCTTTACAATGCAATAAAAAACTGTTCTGAAGTTCTGGAAAGTTATGGAGGCCATGCCCAGGCAGCTGGTTTGTCACTAAATAAAAACAATATGAAACAATTCATTTCAATGTTTGATGACGCAGTTATTGAACAGCTCGGAAAGACGGGTGGAAAACCCAAAGAGCTGAATATAGATTACGAGCTTAATTTTGAAGATATAAATGACAGGCTTCTTGACGAGCTGGCAAGGCTGGAGCCATTTGGAGCAAACAACCCGTCTCCCATTTTCATGGCTAAGAATATAAAAATGTTCAACCATATTACAACATCAAAGAATCACACAAGAATGCAGGCGGCACAGAACGGAAGATCGTCCAAATCCATCAGCGCAACCCTGTTTGCCCAAAACCGCCCATCGGACAGTCCGCCCGCATACTGCCGCCAGATTGCGTTCAGAATAGGCTGGAACCAATATGGAGGGACTAAAAAGCCACAAATGACAATAGAAGCTTTCGATTGATTTTATCCTTGCATTAAAACCGGCTTCTATCTATACATTACATTAATTTTTAAACTGTAAACCCCGTTCGAATCATGAACCATACAGGACCTTACAGGGTCAGATAAGAGGAGACATGGCAAAGGTATTCAGGCCCAAAACAAGGGAAGCGCGCATACTGTCCCAGATCGAATCATCCAGAGAAAGAGAGAGACATCATTCCATTACGAAAGTAAAGGAATGCATGGGCCCCCTCAGCAACAGCATAGCTATGAAGCTTATCGAGAATAATCTTGTTGAAACAGTAAGCAAGACAAGCCTTGAAGATCAGATATCGAAATGCCTTGAATCGCTGATGACCGCAGATGATTTTGATGTGGATTACAAGGTTGCTCCTTTCAGGAATGTTTCCAGCAATCCAAATATAGTTTCAATGTATCTGACTGCATTTGTAATAGAGACACTAATCAATCACAAAGATGTGATAGATATTTTTGGATCTGATGACGAGATATATTCATGCATAAACAATCAGGTACAGAAGCATATTTCTCACTGATACCAAAGCATCATGCAAATTCTGTGTGCTGCAGTCATATCAGTTGCAGCGCACATGGGATTTTTGCATCTGATTTCTCATCGCCTGATTAATCATGAAGGAATCAAGTCACTTGAAATATCATTTTTTTTGCGGAACTCCATACAGGTCTCAAGTGACAAGGATCAAACGACATTAACCGGAATGGACTGACCGGACGAGGTTGAATTATTATTTGCTAATCGAAGAAACTGATATCAGTTATTAATTAATGATTTTGTCGTCCATAGCTAAAAACTCAGTTGTCTTGAAAATCGGCAGATCCGTAATCCCAAACATGGCCAGACCATTTTTTGAAGCAAAATAATCCAAAACTTATTATAGCATTCCGCGCAATATGTTAAAGGGCAGCATTTTCTGTCTTTATTTCGGTTTTTTTGCCGATTTTATCGTAATTATAGATTCTTTCCCCACCCAGCCTAATGACGACTTTATATAATTATCTAAACCATAGTGCCAACCAGCCTCAGAATAACACAATTCCAAAAGCAATGGCGTTAACTGCATAAATAAAAACGTAAGTCAGAAATATCACGCGGACATATAGTAATGGCAATGATCAGCAACTCAAATTTGACAAGGTCGCAAAAACTCTGATTCACGTCATTCCGGCGGTACCTGTCCTGTGAAAACCGGAAACCGAAATCCAGAAGCAACTGAAAATACGAAAAATACCGGATCAAGCCCGGCATGACGCAGAAGCCCTTTTTTTACTTTCTGCGTGACTATCATATTTATGAAGGGAATAGGCTTTATGGTTATTCCTCGATCAAAACAGGACAAAACATCAAACTTGAATACCGACATTTATGAAACAACATTCGCATAAAAATCCATATCTCTTTAACGCAACCTGGGTTTCTATTCTTTTAATATCACTGAGTAGCCAGCTTGACATTGTTCATATTTGAGGGTAATGAATTAAGTAATTAATCTCATAATCTAATTCAAACTGGATTTCACCAGGCAGATATCATCAATGGAGGCAATAGTGTTTTATAATTACTTTCCCAAAGCCAGCCAGACAATAAAAAATCTGCAAAAAACAGCCCTTTTCACCATGATCTTTTTTATATGCATAAGCACCTGTTCCTTTGCTGCGGACCCTGGCATATCTAAAAATGAAATACTGATAGGACAATCATGCGCACTTTCAGGCCCGGCTGCTGGACTTGGAAAAAGCTATCTTGCCGGTGCTGATGCATATTTCAAAAGCATTAATGATAGTGGCGGGATAAAAGGACGAAAAATAAAACTCATTTCAGCGGACGACGGTTATGAGCCTGAAAAATGCAAACAAAACACAACCAAAATGATAGAGACAGATAAGGTATTCATGCTTTTCGGATATGTGGGAACTCCAACAGCCAAAGCCGTTCTTCCAGTCGTAGAGCAGTCAAAAATCCCTTTCTTTGCTCCGATGACAGGCGCAGAAGCCCTGCGCAAACCTTTCAGCAAATACGTTTTCAATATACGGGCAAGTTATTTGAAAGAGACTAAGGAGCTCGTTGATAGACTGATAAATGAAAAAAAGCTGCGCAAGATAGCAGTTTTTTATCAGGATGACGACTTTGGCAAATCTGGATTTGACGGTGTAAAAGCGGCCATGGAACAATATGGCGAAAAAATTATCGCAACAGGGACTTACACCAGAAATACAATAGCAGTTGAAAAAGCTGTAAAGGACATATCCTCAAAAGCTCCTGATGCAATAATAATGATCGGCACATACGAGCCTTGCGCTGAATTTATCAAGGAAATGAGAGTTCTTAAAAGCAAAGCCCTTTTTCTGAACATCTCATTTGTGGGCAGCGAAATCCTTGCCGATAAACTCAGGGAAAAAGGAGAAGGCATTGGCACCATAATAAGCCAGATAGTTCCGTTTCCTAATTACATGAAAATGCCAATTGTCAAGGATTTCAACGACATATTTGAAAAATACAATAAAGGCAAAGATGTCGATTCCATAGGATTTGAAGGATTTATTGCAGCAAAAACCCTTTGCAAAATCTTGTCTGAAATGCCAGAAAGCATGACAAGGGAAGATTTTATCAAAACAGCCGAATCTCAGCAGATAGATCTCGGTGGTTTCAATATCAGTTTCGATCACACAAATCATCAGGGCAGCAACCTGGTTTTTCTCACCCAGATTGGCCCTGGAGGCTATCTTACTCGCCTTGAGAATCTATATTTAATGTATGAATACAGCATGGAAAATCCATACTGATAATTTCTTTACGCCCGGATCTACTAAAATTTCAGGAAATCCGGGCCGCAACATTCCCCATACTTAAAAATAACACCGCCTTGTGCCCATCACTCCACATGTCAGATCCAGCCTACTCTGATTCATAAAACTGTCAAATTTTTCTCAAGTGTTTCTTAAAATCATGGTATTATTACTCAGATTCTCTAATATCTTTAAATTAGCGGCATAATAATCATGATTCTATTATTGAAAAGCGTAGAAAACTACACCTAATTATTTCAAGGAGATACAATGATTAGCTTCGAAGGCAAAACAGCGGTCGTCACTGGCTCAGGAAGGGGCCTCGGCAGAATATACGCGATTGAACTATCAAAAAGAGGCGCTAAAGTTGTCATCAACGATTATAGCCCTGATACCAGCAAGCCTTCACCGGCAGACGAAGTGGTAAAAGAAATTGTCGCATCAGGGGGTATTGCAGTCGCGAACTATGACAATATTGCAACCGAGAAGGGTGGTGCTGCCCTAATACAAAAAGCCATGGATGAGTTCGGAGCACTGGATATTCTAATAAACAATGCAGGCATTATTTCCGATAAAAGTTTTTCAAAGATGGACATAGATAGCTGGCAAAGAGTACTGGACGTTCACCTAAACGGCGCATACCATGTAACAAAGCCTGGATTCGCTATTATGAAAGAAAGAGGCTATGGACGAATAGTTTTCACCAGCTCTGCAGCAGCATTATTCGGTAATTTTGGACAGACAAATTACTGCTCTGCAAAGATGGGGCTGATAGGCTTCATGAATTCGCTGAGACTGGAATCCGAAAAATACAATATTCATGTAAATACGGTTGCTCCACTTGCAAAATCACAGATGACGGAAAATCTTCTCCCCCCCGAAATTCTGGATAAAATGCTCCCTGAATATGTTGCTCCGATTGTATTATTCCTTTGTTCTGATGAAATGAAAGAATCAGGAGGAATTTATAATGCCGGATTCGGGTATTTTAACAAAGTTATGATAACCTCGGGAAAGGGCTGTTTGATCGACAGCAATAAAGGCAATATTT
This sequence comes from Desulforegula conservatrix Mb1Pa, assembly GCF_000426225.1. Taxonomy (NCBI): domain Bacteria; kingdom Pseudomonadati; phylum Thermodesulfobacteriota; class Desulfobacteria; order Desulfobacterales; family Desulforegulaceae; genus Desulforegula; species Desulforegula conservatrix. The sequence continues at coordinate 5,214 of NZ_AUEY01000009.1, read as the reverse complement.
CCCCTGAAGATATATCTGCAAACTGGGATGAAATATCAAGCATGGAAAACAGCAAAGGATACAAGGATATAGGAGGCTTCATCCTTGACCTGTTAGGAATGATTGATAAATAGTTTATGCTTGGTTGAAAGCTTAACCCAATATTATAATTACTAAATAGCTGTCAGGTTTAAAAATGAACAGATTTGCTTTTCTAACTTCAACATATGCTTTAAAAAAAATGTATGATTTTTCAAAGGCAAAGATCATTATTTCTGACAGCGATAAAATTCCTTCAGGTCCCAATATTTTTGTAATCAACCATTTTACAAGAATAGAGACCCTCTTTCTTCCATTTCATCTGAATAAAATAACTTCAAAGCCCGTTTGGGCTCTTGCCGACAGCTCCCTTTTTACTGGGCCGCTTGAAGGTTTTCTCAGGCAGGCCGGCGCGGTATCGACCAAGAGTCCTGACAGAGATTTGCTCATCATCAAAAGCTTACTAATAGATGAAGCAGACTGGATAATATTTCCGGAAGGAAAGATGGTTAAGGACAAAAAGGTCTTTCATGAGGGCGAATATGTGGTCTCATCAGAGCATGGTCCCGGACTTGGAAAGCCGCACACAGGTGCGGCAAACCTTGCACTGAGAACCGAGTTTTACAGACAGAGAATCAAAAAGCTATCGTCTTTAAATAATAATGAGGCCCTCAGCATTATCAAAAAATTCAACATAGATTCATTTGATAGGATATCAGACAAAAGCGTCAATATTATCCCTGTCAATATCACCTACTATCCGATCAGAGCAAAGGAAAATGCCTTTAATCTGATTTCTGAAAAATTGATGGATGGAATCACAGAAAGAGTCAGGGAAGAAATAATGACTGAAGGTACAATGCTTCTTTCAGGTGTGGATATCGACATCAGATTCGGGGATCCGATTAATATTGCTATATTCATGAACCATCCTCATATCCAGAAAGACATTAATTCAAATACCTCTTTTGAATTTGACGATATCATACCGTCCCTAGAAGTCCTGAAAAAAGCCGCTGAAGATATAATGACAAGATACATGTCAGATATTTATAATATGACCACCCTCAACCACGATCATCTTTTTTCATCGTTACTTAAAATGATACCTGCAGAGTCAATTGAAGCTGTGGATCTGAAAAATCGTGTTTATTTAGCCGCAACACTTGATATAGATAAGGAGAACCTGCATATACATAGCAGTCTCCAGGAAAACCAGATACATCTTCTGACCGATGACCGTTATGGCAAATTCAGTGATTTCATAAAATTAGCCCAGGAAAAAGGAATTATAAAAATTGATAACGGTATAATTAAAAAGGATAATTCCGCATTCTTGAGCAAGCCTGCTTTTCATCAAATCAGATTCGAAAATCCGGTGTCTGTCATGGCCAACGAAGTTGAACCTATCGATTCAATCAGGCCACATCTATATAGACTTGCACTTGATACAAAGTTTAATATCAAAAGAAGGATTGCGTTCCATCTTCTATCAAAAGGGATTGAGTCCTTTGATCTTGATTATGAGAAATTTTATATTTCAGGCGAATCAAAAAACAAGGACGTAGGCAGACCGTTTCTCTTGGAAGGAGATAAGCGAGATACAGGCATTCTCATTATACATGGGTACATGGCAGCTCCTCTGGAGGTACGGGCTCTTTCCGAGTACCTGAATAAAGAAGGATACTGGGTTTACGCTCCGCGCCTCAAAGGACATGGAACGTCTCCTTTGGATCTTTCGACCAGAAAGTATCTTGATTGGATTGAGAGCGTTGAGGAAGGATATGCAATTCTGAAGAATTTCTGTTCAAATGTAATTGTCGGTGGATTCTCTACGGGAGCAGGATTGGCACTTTATCTTGCTGCCAAAATACCCGATGTAACCGGTGTATTTGCAATATCACCTCCTCTAAGACTCCAGGATTTTATGGCAAAATTTATGCCTGCCCTGGGTGCATGGAACAGGATAATGGGAAGTGCCGGTTTTGAAGGACGGAAAAAAAACTATTTTCAGAACAACCCGGAAAACCCTCACATAAACTATCTTAGAAACCCGGCACTTGGGATTCTGGAGCTGGAAAAACTCATGGATGAGGTCAAGGACATCCTGCCGGATGTACTGATACCTACGTTTATAATTCAAGGACACAGGGATCCGGTTGTGAATTCCAAGGGGTCGCTGAATGCATATGAACTTATTGGTTCAGAAGACAAGGAATTTTCAATGTATAATTTCAACAGACACGGAATAATCAATGGAGAGGGGTCTGAAATAGTTTTTGAAGCTCTTGCCAGATTCATAAAAAGAACTGAAAAAAAAGCCACGGTCAGCAAATAATATTTATTTGCGGGCCGCGGCTTTAAAAACTGCTAAGCTATATATTCAGAAATCAGGAAGCCTTCTTCTTTCTTGCTGCCTCAACTTCTTTCATGATTACTTCAGCAACACTCTGAGGAGCTTGCTTGTATGAGCTGAACTCCATGGTAAACTGAGCCTTGCCCTGGGTAGACGATCTCAATACGGTTGAATATCCGAACATTTCAGATAAGGGCATGAGAGCTTCTACGCTTGTCATTGGACCTTCTTCTACAGCACCGACAATCATACCGCGTCTCTGATTGAGTGTTCCCATAACAGAACCCTGGAATTCAGTTGGAGTCTCGACAACCACCTTCATGATTGGCTCAAGTATGGCAGGGGCTGCCTTGGCATATCCTTCCTGGAAAGCTCCGCGTCCTGCAGCCTGGAATGCGTTGTCAGATGAGTCAACTGCGTGAAAAGCACCATCATTAATGGTAACTCTGACTCCGGTTACAGGAAAGTCTGTAAGAGGGCCCTTTGCGAGGCAGGATCTGAAGCCCTTTTCGCAAGCGGGAATGTACTGGGTAGGAATTGCTCCGCCAGTAATTTTATTTACAAACTCAAAATCAGCCTCTTCACATGGCTCTATGAATCCTGCAATTTTTCCGTACTGACCAGCACCACCGGTCTGTTTTTTATGGGTATAGTCGAACTGGGCCATTCTGGTTATGGTTTCTCTGTATGAAACCTTTGGCTTGCCAGTTTCAACCTCGACCTTGTATTCTCTCTTCATTCTCTCGACATAGATTTCAAGATGAAGCTCGCCCATTCCCTGAATGATAGTCTCTGTGGTTTCATCATCAACATATGCATGGAAAGTAGGGTCTTCTTTTGTGAATCTATTGAGCGCCTTTGACATGTTAATCTGGGACTTATTGTCTTTTGGCTTGAGAGCAAGAGAAATAACAGGATCAGGAACAAACATGGAGGTCATTGTCAGATTAACTTCAGGAGAAGCAAAAGTATCGCCTGACGCACAATCGATACCAAATATTGCGCCGATATAACCAGCCGGTATGATCTCAATATCTTCCATCTGATTAGAGTGCATTCTAACAAGACGACCGATTTTAACCTTTTTGCCAGTTCTTGAATTTATTAGAGTGTCTCCACGTCTTACGATTCCCTGATAAACTCGAATATATGTCAACTGTCCATAAGCTCCGTCTTCAAGCTTGAATGCAAGAGCTACGGTAGGTGCCGAGTTATCCGAAGTAAGAGCTACGGGAGTTTCATTGTTATCTCTGTCGAGTGCTTCATTTGGGACATCATCCGGGTTAGGGAGATAGAGGATTACTGAATCGAGTAAAGGTTGTACAGCTTTATTCTTATATGCAGAGCCAACCAGAACAGGAGTCATCCCTCTTTGCAGAGTTCCTTTCCTGACTGCGGTTCTGATCATCTCAGAAGTAATTTCAGCTTCATCAAGTATGGCTTCTGTCAATTCGTCAGAAAAGAGTGAAGCGCTGTCAATCATCTCGTCCCTCTTTGATTTTGCAAGGTCAAGAAGATTTTCAGGTATGGCCTCTACTCTTACAATCTCACCATTCGGACCGTCAAAATAATAAGCCTTCATCTCTATGAGATCAACAACACCTTCAAATGTGTTTTCAAGTCCTATGGGTATCTGTAAAGCAACGGCATTGTGCCCGAGCTTTTCTCTAAGCTGATCAATAACTCTGTCCGGATTTGCGCCGCTTCTGTCACATTTATTTATGAAAGCAATGCAAGGGACTCCATATCTCTTCATCTGATTGTCAACAGTTATGGACTGAGACTGAACGCCGCCAACAGAACAAAGAACCAGGATGGCGCCATCAAGAACTCTGAGCGAACGCTCAACTTCAATTGTAAAGTCAACATGGCCAGGTGTATCTATAATGTTGATTTCCCTGTCATCCCACTCACAGAATGTGGCAGCAGAGGCTATTGTAATACCTCTTTCTCTTTCGAGATCCATGGAATCCATGGTTGCGCCGACACCATCCTTACCTTTTACGTCATGGATTGCATGAATCCTGTTTGTAAAAAAAAGAATTCGCTCTGTTAAGGTAGTTTTTCCTGAGTCGATGTGTGCGCTTATTCCGATGTTTCGGACATTCTTGATATCATTCTTCATCTGTCTTATCCCTTTATTAATTTATTCCCAGATTCAGCAGACACCTTCCCACCAAGAGGATCCCTATCCCATACCTCTAAGCAAAAACTCACAAGAAGTTGTATTCAGCTTGCTTGAACAGGACGCCTATCACATTGACGGATTAAGCAGGGTATTTAGCATTGGTCAGCGGTTACTACAAAATCGATATAACTATACCTCAAAAAAACAAATAAATATACAATAGAAAAACTAACACAAAAAACCGTAATGATCACAACTTTATTTTTATTGTTGTGTCAAACGGTTTTCAATTATCTTCATAAAATTTAGTATTTATTAGGAAATAAATAATTCCTAATAAATTAAAATTGAAAATTTTTAATAACAAAGAAATAATATCTTTAAAAAAGTACAAAAAAATACCCCTGCTAATCGGTAAAATCAGCAGGGGTAAAAGAAGTAATCGGCGGCGACCTACTCTCCCACGCAGCTACCCACGCAGTACCATCGGCGCTAAAGGACTTAACTTCTGTGTTCGGGATGGGAACAGGTGTACCCCCTTTGCCATCGCCACCGAAAAATTTAGCTCGCATATAGCTGCAATAAAACACTCAACATACAAAAAGCGGAAGTTGTGGCTAAGCCTCACGACCTATTAGTACTGGTAAGCTCAACATGTTACCATGCTTACACATCCAGCCTATCAACCTCGTAATCTTCAAGGGGTCTTCAG